>JAQCNR010000508.1 GCA_028274925.1 Halovenus sp. | reverse complement strand
CCATCGGCGAACTCCCCGGCAGCGGGCCGTCGTACTCCGGTGGCACGTACGGACATCACGGGTCGCTTGCCAGCGGCGGTGGAGACCACACCGTTCATGTTCGGATCGAACTACTCCCGTTCCCAGTCCGTGAGAACACTTCTCCCGTTATTTTGTGGGTCATCACCTATGGAATGGTATGTCTGGTGTTCGTGCAGAGTTCGTCTTCGAGCGACCCGCGCAGTGCCCCGTCGCGGCGAGTTCGGCGGGCGCTGACGACTCACTGCGGGACATCTCCTGGGCGAGCGAGTCCGACGGGACAGTCACCGAACAGTTCAGAACCGCAAGCGAACCGAGCGAAACCGACGCCGAAGCGGTCTTCGATTACGGGACACAGCAGGTCTACGAGTTCGAGCGCGACTACGACGAGCCGTGTATCTGTGAGTACATCGAACAGGCGCTGGGGCCGGTTGCCGACGCCCACGCCGTCGACGGCAATCTCCACGTGACGCTTCACGCCAGCGATGTCGACGGACTTCGTGACCTGCTCGGTGACCTCACCGACCAGTTTGGGACCGTCCGTGTCGAGTATCTCGTCCAGAGTCGAGACAGCGTCGCCGAATCTCGGCTGGTGCCGGTCGACCTGCGGCGACTGACCGACCGACAGCAGGAGGTACTCGACACTGCCCACGAGATGGGCTACTTCGAGTATCCGCGCGACTCGAACGCCAGCGAGGTGGCCGCGCAACTCGATATCGAACCCTCGACGTTCACCGAACACCTCAACGCTGCGCAGTCGAAACTGCTCGACGAACTCCTCGCGCGAGGTTAGTCGTCGGCCACCGCCGGTTCTTCGTCGACCTGCGCTGCCCACAGGTCTGCGTAGATGCCGCCACTTGCCAGCAGTTCGTCGTGGCTCCCGCGTTGCTCAATTTCGCCGTCGTCCATCACGACAATTCGGTCTGCGTCGCTGATTGTCGAGAGTCGGTGTGCAACGACCAGCGCCGTCCGGTCCTCGATCAACCGCGAGAGACTCTCCTGAATCAGTTCTTCCGTCTCGGTGTCGACGTCGCTCGTTGCCTCGTCGAGAATGATAATCGCCGGGTCGTTGAGCACGGCACGGGCGATTGCCAGCCGCTGGCGCTGTCCGCCCGAAAGCTTGACGCCACGCTCGCCGATCTGTGTTTCGTAGCCGTCGGGCAAGTCGCTGATGAACCCATCGGCAGCAGCGACCTCCGCGGCGTCGAACACTGAGTCGGGGAGAGAGCCGTCACGGACGGTTTCGAGTGTCTCGCGGTCGCCGTAGGCGATGTTCTCGGCGACAGTCCCCGAGAACAGATACGGTGACTGCCCGACAATTGCGATATCATCTCGCAACGCTTGCAGCGCGTACTCGCGAACGTCGACATCGTCGACCCGAACCGCCCCCTCGTTTACGTCGTAGAACCGCGGGACGAGTTTGGTCAGTGTCGATTTGCCGGCCCCGGTTTCACCAGCGAAGCCAACTGTCTCGCCGGCCGCAATCGACAGCGAGACGTCACGGACGACTGGTTCGCGGTCGCCGTAACTGAACGTCACGTCATCGAACTCGACGCGGCCCGCAATCTCGTCAGGCTGATGCGGGTCAGCAGGCTCCGTAATCGTCGGCTCCTGACCGAGCAGACCGAAGACTCGCTCGGCGCTGGATTTGGCCTGCTGGTACTTGTTTGCGGAGCGACCGATTCGGCGCATCGGTGAGTACAGCCGTCGGATGTACAGGAAAAACAGCGCGAAGGCACCGGTCGACAGTGCGCCGGGATTGCCGAGGATGATATCGCGGCCGCCGATGTACAACAGCAGGACGAAGACGATACCGGTCAACAGTCGCAGCCCCGCGAAGAAGGCCCGGCGGAGTCGCAGGGCACCGACCTGTTCGTCGTGGTACTCCTCGCTGCGGCCAGCCACCCGGTCGTGCTCGAAGGTGTACCGGTCGAAGGATTTGATGACGTCGATGCCGCCGATGTTGTTTTCGAGGCGGGCGTTCAGCCGAGCCACCGTCTCTCGAATCGACTTGTACCGCGGTTCGATCCACGTGAGGAACTGCGCGCTCGCCAGCCCGATAATCGGGACTGGAATCAACGCGATGGCGGCGAGTTTCGGCGAGTACGACCAGAGGATGATTGCGATTCCCGACACTGTCGCAATGACGCGAATGAACTGGCGAAACTCCGTGTTGAGAAAGGACTCCAAGCGGTTGATGTCGCTGTTAAGAATCGAGAGCATCCCGCCGGTCTGGTGTTCGGTAAAGAAGTCCATCGAGAGATGCTGGAGATGGTCGTATGTGTCGTTCCGAAGGTCACGCTGGACTTTCTGTGCGGCTGACTGCAAGAGGTATCGTGAGCCAAAGCGGCCGACCGAGCGGAGGAGATAGGCCAAAATTGCGATGATGACCAGTCGTTCGAGCAGGGCGAGTCTGGCCGCTTCTGTCGTGATTTCGCCCGCTGGAAGCAAGCCGGCATCAGTCAGCAGTCCGGGGTCGGCGGAGCCCAGTACCACGCGGTCGATTGCGGCCGCAACGACGAGGGCGGGGACCAGTCGGGCGAAGCGGGTGAGGACTGCAGCGGTCACACCGACGAGTAGCCGCGGCCAGTACCGCAGCGCGTACCGCAGGAGGTTCACCATCGGGTGACCGTTGACGTTCGTGCGGATGTCCTCGAACCCACCGTCTGCCATGTTCCAGTCTACGCCCGGACACGCCTAACGGTGACGTTTATAGGTCAGTGATGGTCCCAGATAATGGGAAGATTCACGTTCGCGCGCTCGGAGGTGACATGTATGAGCGACGACGACTCTATCGAGACGAAAGCGCTGCACGTCGGACAGGAAGAATCAGACCCAGCAACAGGCGCACGCGCGCCGCCAATCTACCAGACGACTTCCTACGTCTTCGACGACGCCGAGGACGCTGCCAATCAGTTCTCGCTGCAGAAACCGGGCTACATCTACTCGCGGCTGATGAACCCCACAGTCGAAATGCTTCAGGAGCGACTCGCTGCAATGGAAGGTGGCGTCGGTGCAGTCGCGACCGCCTCCGGGATGGGTGCCCTCAATCTGACTGACTTCGTACTGGCTGAGGCTGGCGACAACATCGTCACCGCGTCCTCGCTGTACGGCGGCACTTACACCTACTATAGTCACACACTCCCGCGAAAGGGCGTCGAAGCCCGCTTCGTCGACACGCTGGATTACGAGGCCTACGAGGAGGCTATCGACGAGAACACGAAATACCTCCACTGCGAGACCATCGGCAACCCGGCGCTCGTCACACCGGATTTCGACCGCCTCGCGTCGATTGCCGACGACCACGGCATTCCGTTGTTCGTCGACAACACCTTCGGAACGCCGGTCCTCTGCAACCCAATCGAACACGGCGCGGACCTCGTCTGGGAGTCGACGACGAAGTGGATTCACGGCTCGGGAACGACCGTCGGCGGCGTCGTCGTTGACGGCGGCACCTTCGACTGGAGTGCCCACGCCGAGGATTATCCCGAAATCGCCCAGGAGAACCCCGCGTACCACGGCGTCAACTTCGCCGAGGCGATGGGTGAGCAGGCGTTCATGTACACCGCAATCGCTCGCGGCCTCCGTGACTTAGGCAACCAACAATCGCCGTTCGACGCCTGGCAGACCATCCAGGGCATCGAGAGCCTCCCGCACCGGATGCCCCGCCACTGCGAGAACGCGATGGCCGTCGCGGAGTACCTCGACGACCACTCCGAAGTCTCGTGGGTCAATTACCCCGGCCTCAAAGACCACGAAACGCACGGCAACGCGAGCAAGTACCTCGACGGCGGCTACGGTGGCATGATCACCTTCGGCCTCGAAGGTGGCTACGACGCCGGCCGCACACTCTGTAACGAGGTCGAACTCGCAAGCCTGCTCGCAAACGTTGGCGACGCGAAGACGCTGATTATCCACCCTGCGAGCACGACCCACCAGCAACTCACTGAAGAAGAGCAGGAAGCCTCCGGAACGACGCCGGATATGGTTCGAATGTCAGTCGGAGTCGAAGGCACGCAGGACATCATCGACGACCTAGACCAGGCAATCGATAGCGCGAGCTAAGCTCGCTTCCCCGACGCTTATTTTACCAGCACCGATAGCAGTTGATAGCTGTGCCATACTGTACGAACTGCGGCGAGGAGGTTACCGACGAGCAGCGGTACTGTAGCTACTGTGGCGAGCCAGTTGGCGGCGGTAGTCGCCGCAAGCGTGAGGAGGCTCACCCAGAACACGAGCAGGTGCAGGAGCCAGCCGCAACCGACACGGGCGGGTTCGAGGGCGACCCGCCGCCGGAGGGATACGAGGACCCACCAGGGGTCGACACGCCCCGCCAGCAGCGCTCGAGCACACCCGGAACCCTCGATCTGTTCGGCACATCTGTCCGAACGATTTTCGGGCTGCCGTTGCTGGTCGCTGGGCTGGTTGTCGCGTGGTTTGCGTTCTTCATGTTCGATACGACGTCAACCGCGCTCCAACTTCCGGGTATCATTCTCTCGGGACTCGTTGGTCTGTTCATCGCCGGGATGATCCACGTTGCCGTCGAGGCTGACCGCGACGGGGACGACTCGTCGCTCGGTGACCAGCTGAGTCGAGTTGGCGGTTCCTTTCTCTCACTCGTCGCTATCTGGGTGGTGTTCGTCCCTGCGTTTCTGGTGGGATTGGCAGCGCTGCTACTGCCGGGGGTGTACATCGCCGGGCGGCTCTTTCTGGCGTTCCCGGCTTGCGTGCTCGACGGCGAATCCCCGATTGAGAGCCTCTCGACGAGCTGGGACCTCACGAGTGGCATTAGCCTCAAGCCGTTTGGATTGCTTCTGGTCGCCTTCGTCTCGGCGCTCGTGCTTTCAGTTATACTCTCGATTATCGCGCTGAGTCTGCTGCTTGCCGGCGGCGCAGACCTACCGGTTGACCCTGGTACTGCAGCGCCCGAGGCTGCAGACGAACTCGCCAACCAGCCAGAGTTCCTCGTCGCGACGGCGCTCTCACAGGCACTCGCGCTGGCCGTCGTCGTCGGTGCCGTGCAGGTTGCGGCCGCACGCCTCTATCTCACCCTCAGGTACGGCAACTCGGGCCCGGGTGACCCGGCGACCGACTCATACTGACGATAGCTACTTGCCTCCGCCGCGCGAATGCCGTCAGAATGGGACGATTCCGGGCATACACAGACCGATAGCCCGTTGCATGTTCGAAATTAAATGGCATGTAGCAGCCACTTCTGAACGCTAATGGTCGATTTTGTACATCTGAACCGGCAAAATAGGGGTGCTATTCCACTATATTTCGAACACGTGCAATAGGCTACCCCAAAGTATAAGTATTCACCAATTTTTC
>JAQCNR010000402.1 GCA_028274925.1 Halovenus sp. | reverse complement strand
CAGAAGACCGGCAAACAGCGCAACGCCAGTGACGACGTACGCGAGACCGAGCCCCATCTCCCACCTGCTGACGTTCTGAGGAGACTGTGAAGGGTTGGCCATACGAAGTCCTGACTTGCGCATCATAAATGTCTATGTAGTAGGAGATGAATTTACGCAGAGCGGAACGAATGTGACAGGACTCGGTTTAGTATTTCGGCTCTGCGCCGGTCAACTCGTAGACTTCGTCCATCAGTTCGTCACGCTTGGCCTGCCAGGCCTCGAATCCCGACGGCGTCGACGGGTACTCGTCGTAAATCGATTTGAGTTCTGAGGCGAGATTGCTCACCTGATACCCCTCGTAGAGGGTCTTCCAGTGACCGCGCGTCTCGATTGCAGTCCTGAGCCCAGTCTTGAGTTTGTCGACCGCTCCGAGGGTGGTTTCGCCCTCTTTGCCCATCAGGTCGATAAGCATCTCACCCGGGAGCGCCGTCACGACATCGGTGAGTTCGTCGACTTCGTGGGCCGTGCCGAAGATGTTGTAGAGGTCCATCGCGGCGAAGCGCTTACCGAAGTCAGTCTGGATGCGCTGGTTGTACTCCCACAGCGCTGATTCGCTGAGGTCACCGTCGGCAATTGCCTCACCGGCGATTTCGGCGGCCCAGTGGCCAGCCTTCGCGGCCCCGGGAATCCCGCCGCCGGTCGTTGGGTTGACGTGGGCGGCAGCGTCGCCGACGGACATGAACCCGGGTGCAACGGCGGAGTCGTAGGGCCGCCGGGTCGGCAGCGCCGCACCGAGTTTGTCCTTGACCTCGGCGTTCCGGAACTCGGGCTGGTTTTCGAGGTCATTTTTCAGCACATCGACCAGCGGCAGCGGTGGCTGGTCCATCTGGAAGCCCAGCCCAGCGTTGATCTCTCGGTCGGTTCGCGGGAAGTACCAGAGATAGCCGAGTTCTTCGGTCGGTTTGAACACGATCGCGTCGTCGTAGTCGACGGGCTGTTCGGTTTCGATGACCTCTCGATAGGCAGAGCAGAACTGCGAGTAATCGACGTTGGTATCGTAGAGAGTCCCATTGAAGTCGACTTTGTCCTGTAGCAGCGACAGCGCGCCGGCAGCGTCGATGACGACATCAGCTTCGTACTCGAGATGATTGCCTTTCCGTGTCGCGGTGACACCGGTAACACGGCCATTTTGTGTGACGTCCTGCACGACAGTGTTGTACTGGAGGTCGGCCCCGGCCCGGTCAGCCTCTTCGAGCAACACCTCACCGTAACGTTTGCGGTCGATAACAGAGCCAGATTCACCCTCGAATGGGATGTCGTAGTTGGCTCCTTTGGGGTTGATGAAGTGTGCGCGCTGGATGTTCTGGTTCGTGAACGACTCGTCTCGAAGATACTGGCGGTCGATCACGTCGGGGAACGTGCTTGTTCCCTTGATCGCGTCCCCACAGGCGATGTGTCCCGCTTCCTTCTCAGTTTTCCGTTCGAGGAGGACAACATCGAGACCGTCCTGTGCGGCCGACGCCGCGGCGAAACAGCCCGCCGTGCCGCCGCCAACGACGACGATATCTCGGGTTTCAGTTGTCATTACTGACCGTCTTGTAGCGTGTTTCATAAAAAACCCCAATATCTGCAGTGGTCAATCTGACCCACGATATCGGGCGAATTCAGGGGACGGGCTGGACCGACAGGATGAAGGGCGGACACGGTAGAGAGGAACAATAATGCTCAGGCCAGCGGCGGGTCGGCTTGCAGGCGTCGAGCGGGTGCCGACAGCGGTGCGCGCCGTCTTCGGCTACTACGCCGAGAGTGGCGTCTTCGACGCGGAGAGTCTGGCGCTGAAACGCCGGGTCGACAGCCGCGTCGACGGGATGGTCCGCGAGGCATTCTCGGTCGTCGAGGCCGAAATCGCCGAGGAGTTCGGCCACGACTACGTCGCTTTCAGCTACGACACGAAACTCGTCCTGCCGGCGAAGCTCACCCTTGGCTATCTCTATCGCCGCCTCGATGACCACCGCGAAGCCGGACAGGTGACCCAACTCGCAGTCGAGGCGCTGATTGACGGCGACATGCGCGACGCGCTGAACGACGACGAGTACGAGGATTTCGAGGTGGATTTCCCCACTGACACCGAGGACCGGCGACGGATTGCCGAACTCGCCCAGTCGGTCCTCCAGCGCCGGGTCGACGAACAGTTCGAGGCCTACGACGACGAACTCAGGGAAATCTACGACTGGGCCGTCGACATTTCGGAGGCCCACCAAGACGAAGACGAGGAGTTCCGTGCGCTGATGCAGCGCGCAACTGCGGGTGACAAGATTGCCGGTGAGGCAATCCGCGACCGGTATAAATTCGGGCAGTTCGACGAGGACCCCGACGTCTTCGACGCGACGGACCTCGAACTCCCGTACCTGAAAACGCAGTACGACCGCGTCGGTGTCATCTACGACGGGATGATCGAGATGTACCGGGCGGCTGGCTTCGAGATCGAAAC
>JAQCNR010000501.1 GCA_028274925.1 Halovenus sp. | reverse complement strand
GTCGTATCGCCTTCGCAGCGCCGAGTCAAAGCTCGCCAAATCCTTCGCGAGCGAGGGTGCAGAAGAACTGCAGAGTTTTCCGCTGACCAGACAGGAGGGCAGTTCATGAGTGACGCTGGTGAGGGACCGCTCGTCTCGCCCGAGTGGCTAGCCGAGAATCTGGACCGCTTCGGGACTGACGACGCCGATTATCGTCTGTTCGAGGTCGACATTCAGGAAGACGCCTACGAGTCTGGACACATCCCGGGAGCCACACGCATCGACTGGGAAGATGACCTCCGCGATACGGAGACGTTCGACGTGTTGTCGCCAGACGATTTCGGAGACTTGCTCGGCGACCACGGTGTGACGCGTGAGACGACAGTCGTGTTGTACGGAGATTTCTTCAACTGGTTTGCGGCACACGCCTACTGGCTGCTGAAGTATTACCGCCACGAGAACGTGCTCCTGGTCGACGGCGGCCGAAAGTACTGGTTGGACAACGAGTTCCCGACCACGACCGACCAGCCAGAATTTTTGGAACAGGTTTACGACGCGCCCTCGCCCGACGAGTCAGTCCGCTCGCGTCGCAAGCGGGTTGAGGCGGCTGTCGAAGACGAAACCTGTCTGTTGGATGTGCGCGCACCGGCGGAGTTCCGCGGCGACATTCTCGCACCACCGGGCTGGAACGAAGGGGTCCAGCGAGGCGGCCACATTCCGGGTGCACAGAATATGCCCTGCCGCCTGACGATTCAGGCAGACCGACGGTTCCGGCCGACTGACGAACTGGCAGACCTCTTCGGGCACGTTGGAGACGCCGACGAGACAATCGTCTACTGTCGTATCGGTGAACGCTCCGCCCTCGTCTGGTTTGTCCTCACAGAACTGCTCGGATACGAGGATGTCTCCTATTACTACGGGTCATTCATCGAGTGGGGCAACGCTGTCGGATTGCCGGTCGAAAGCGCAACGAGCGCTGAGTTGCGGTAGCCTATCGAGGACCGCAGTTTAGTCTGCGCTCAGTCGCAGGTCCGTCTGCTCGGCTACGTCCTCGGAGATGACCACCGAGATGCCAGTGTTCGTCACGTCGAGTTCGATGCTATCGATATCGTGGGTATACTCGTGTGCGTGTCGCGTCTTGCTTGTGAATCGAACGTGTTCGCTGAGAACGCCGACATCGACCAGTCGCTCAATTTTCCGGTAGGCGGTGGATGTAGCCATATCGCACCGCTGGGAGAGTTCTTTCGCAGTTAGTGCCTCTGACCGGGTTTCACGGATGATTGCCCGCGAAGCGGGGTCCCTGATTGCCTCGAAAAGTTGGTTGACATCCGTCTCATCTCGGATGGTTCGGTCGCCAGTGGCTTGGTCTGTCATGGGTGGATGCTGGGGGAAACGACTATCCACAGTACTCTACCAGCGAGAGGTCAATCAATTTCCGTTTGGCGTGCGCCAACTGCCCCCCGTGCAGGCGCGAGTCCCAGCACTACGACCGTCGTATGCCATGACTGCAAACGAAAAAACAGGCCTTAGAACTGCGAGTCCTCGAAGTCGTTCCCGATGCGGTACGGCGAGTCCTCTTCGGATTGCTCGCCGTCGAGTTCGTCGAGGTGGACAACATCTTCCTGGTCGTACTCGTCGAGTTCCTGGCGGAGTTTCGTCACGTAGCGTTTGTGCTCTTCGAGTTGTTCGCGCAGGTGCTCAGCTTCCAGTTCGAGGCGTTCGTGCTCGCGGACGAAACTTTTGGGCACCTCGACTTTCGGCGGGAAACTCTCCGAATCGGAACCTTCGGTCGATTCGCTGATCTCGTGTTCGGGAACGACCTCGACCTGGCCGTCGTGGGCAACGAGCAGGTCCACGTAATCCCGGAAGACAGCAGACAGCGAGATGTCACGCTCCTCCGCGATACCGCGCAGGGTCTCGAACTTCTCCTGACTGACGCGAAAGGAGATGGTCTTGTTCTTGTTGCCCATAACTTGCTGTATAATCGATTCTCTTCGTATTTAATCGTTTGTCAGACACGTATCACTCAACAAATGTGTTGGGCGTTCACAAACCCCTCAATCGAGGGGTATGCGAGGTCAGTCCGCGGTCGCTTCGGACTGTTCGGCTTCGAGACTCTCCAGCGCCTCGATTGCGGCCGTTTTGTAGTTCTCGACCGGGAGGTCATACTCCTCTTTGGCCATCTCGACGTACTCGTCGGCTTCTGCCTGCTGGTAGTGCTGGATGCGGTCGATAGTTCGCTCTGCCGTCTCGATTACCCACCGGTCGCGGGTTGACTCGTCGACTTCCGTAATCGATTCGGGACGGACGGAGACGTTGACCTCACCCTCGTCGGTTTCGTAGGTCCGGGGTTTGCCAACCACGGAGACGTAGGCCGGAGCCTCCAGTTCTCGCAGCATGGAGGCAGCGTCTGGCTGATACTGACCGGCGTAGGTGAAGAAGGTCCCCCCGTTGGGACCGACGATTCGACCCTGCCAGTACTCTGAGTCCTCGCCGACATCCTGCGTTTCGGTCAGCGTGCCAACGATGAAGATACGGTTGGCTCGCTGGCCCGTCGGAAGCAGTGCGTACACCGGGGCGCGGTCGTCGTCGCTCTCTTTGAACGTGTACGTTGCGTCGTTGAACTCGCGTGCGAAGACGCGGCGGGCGACTTCGCGGGTTGGAACACTCGACATCTTAGATCGACCTCGCTTTGATGAGGACGGCGTCTGGATCTGCTGGCCCGTCGACACGGGTCACCTCGTCGGCGAGTACGTACCGACCGTAGGTTGGCCCCGTAATTCGGTAGTACCGCCCGAGAATCTGCTTGTGCATCTCGTCGGCCACGACGGACGTGTCCAGCGCGTCCATGGCCATCTCTTGGGCCTCGTCGAGGGTGATTCCGGTCAACTCCTCGGTCAGGTCGCGGTCGAGAATTGCCTCGTGGACATCGTTGCCGTCGTCGATAACGGCCTTGATGCGCAGGTCGAATTCGCCTTCGACCTCGCCGTGTTCGTTACAGCGCCCATTCTGCAGGACGCGAGTACAGTCCTCCTCGGGACAGCGCTTGATGAGTCCAGAGTCGGACTGGATATCGACGAGCGCGCCCTCGATTTCGACGGCGTCCTCGCCAACGTCCATCTCCTCGTCCAGTTGCTCAATCGTCGTCGTTCGGTTGAGTTTGACCGAAAACCGGCCCTGATACTCGTCGGTGACGACGTTGCGGAGGTCGTAAACCTCGCCCTCTTCGAGCGAAGAGAGGTCGGATTTCGACCACTTGGTGAACTTCACAGTGCCAGTTTCGTCGCCAAGCAGGCCAACCTGAGCAACGGCGTCGCTGTTGGGCTCCCAGAGTTCGACGACCTTTGCGGTCAGGTCGACCCACTGTTCGGGGCTGTCGATGTCGCTGACCTCGACGCGGTCGTTCCCGCCACCGCCACCGAGGTCATCTCGTTCCATCCCGGCTTCGTCGAGGTAGGTGTTGACGACGCTTCGTCTGGCCTCGCTCGTGGGGACTTTGTACTCGTTGACCAGCGTCTCGAGTCGGTCCTGAATCTCCTTGACCGAAACGTCAAGCTGGTCTGAAAACTGTTCGTGTATCTCTGTTGCGTGGGTCTGCAAATCGCTCTCAGTCATGTTCGTTCACTGTCTCCGCGTCGTTTTCAATGGGAGACATACGACGGTTGGTTCCCGATTATATAAAAAGTTCCGTGACCGGAGTGAAAGTGAAATTCATCGAGGCGACCGGCACTTTTAGTATCGGCTTCCCCAGTACGAGCGTATGAGCGAGTCTTACGAGCCTGTCGAGTCTCCCGACGAGACGACAGTGTTCCCGTACCACGACCTTACGCCCCCGACGACGGCTGATATCTATCAGGCGCGGAAGGTCGTCACACAGTACCTTCCGAAGACGCCGCTGGTTCGCAGCGAGTCACTCTCGGCGCGGTACGACGCTGATGTCTACCTCAAACGCGAAGATACGCTCCCGACAGGCGCGTTCAAAGTGCGTGGGGGTATCGCGCTCGGAGCGACGATTGGCGAGGAGTTCAGCAATCCCGGATTGATTGCCGCCAGCACCGGGAACCACGGCCAGTCAGTTGCATACGCCGGCCGCACCTTCGACATCCCGGTCACTATCGTGGTCCCCGAGGACGGAAACCCTGCCAAGACGAATGCAATGGAACGCTACGGCGCGGACGTACTGTTCCACGGCGACAGCTTCGACGAGGCGCGCGAGCACGCCGAAACCCTCGCCGCCGAGGAGGGGTATCGATACGTCCACTCCGCGAACGAATCCCGCCTCGTTGCTGGCGTTGGGACCGCAGGACTGGAAATTGTCGAAGAACTCCCGGAGATAGAGTATCTGTTCTGTCCGGTCGGGGGCGGGTCGAGCGCAGCGGGCTACTGTCTGAGCGTCGGCGC
>JAQCNR010000496.1 GCA_028274925.1 Halovenus sp. | reverse complement strand
ATCGTCGCCGACGTGCTGGAGTGTCAGCCGCGTCTCTGCGGTGTCGATATCCCAAATTACCGGCGTCGCGACACCGTGTCGGCGAGCCTCGGACAGCAGCCGGGCTTCTCCGCGCGTCCGCTCGCGACGCAATCGGTCGTCGAGCCTTGGATGACGATACGCTCGTTCGTGCCGGTGTTTCTCGACAATATCACCCGAAATGGTGACCGCCGACTCCGCGCCTTGGACGAACTCGCTGCGGTCCCGGGCGACCGAGGTCTCTGCCGAGCGCCAGGTAACCTCGACCGCGTCGGGCCGGAAGTCCGAGTCGATACTCGACTCTGCGAGTGGGACCGTCTGGCCAGCCCGGAACATCGTCGCGCCGAGGACGGCAATCATTCCGGCATTGTCCCGGAGAAAGCGATTGTCGGGGGCGAAAAACTCGGCACCGCGTTGCTCACACATCGAGGAGAGCATTTCGCGAAGACGCTCGTTCTGGCCAACGCCACCCCCGAGGACGAGTTCCTCACTGCCCGTGAGCGCGAGCGCACGCTCGGAGACTTCCGTCAGCATCGCGAAGATAGTTTCTTGCAGCCCACAGCAGATGTCCTCGACGGGCGTGCCAGCATCGTATGCCTGCTTTGCGGCGGACATAATCCCAGAAAACGAGAAGTCCATTCCCTTGACCACATAGGGCAGGTCGACGTACTCGCCGTCTCTGGCGTGGTCCTCGACTTTCGGGCCGCCGGGGTGTGACCAGCCAACGTGGCGCGTGAATTTGTCGAGTGCGTTGCCGACGCCGGTATCCATCGTCTCGCCGAGAACTCGGTATCTGCCGGCGCGATAGCCCAGCAGGTGCGCGTTCGCGCCGCTTGCGTTCAGACAGACTGGCGCGTCGAATCCGGACTGATGACGGCCGATTTCGAGGTGGGCAATCATATGGTTAACCCCGACGAGCGGCACGTCGAAGCGCTGGGCAACGGCGCGGGCGCTGGTGCCGACGAGTCGCAGACACGGTCCCAGTCCCGGCCCGCGAGAGAAGGCCACGCAGTCGAAGGGCTCGTCGCCGTACTCCTCGCGTGCGTGGTCGATGATTCGCTCGATTACGTCGGGGAGGTACTCGGACATGTGTTCGGCGGCTTCCCGGGGATGGAGGCCGCCGCTGTCGGGCAGGTACGCCTCGGTTTCGATGTCGACGGACTCCGTTGCGCTGTCGTAAACCGCGGCGCTGGCGGCCCACGCCGTCCCCTCGATGCCGAGTACGCGAACGTCGGTGTCGCTACCCATCGCTTGCTCTGTGTTGGCTGTGGGAAGGTAAAGACTACTTCGATTCGATGGGTTCGGGGGGCAGAGTGAGTGGTGTATTGACTGCGAATACCCAGAAAGCTGACCTTGTTGAAATACTCAAACAGTGAGAGGTCTCAGGAGTGGTGCTGAATAGAGAGAGTGAAGTCAGCAGTTGGATTCATTGATTTTACACGACGGCAGACAAATCGAACTGGTCGTCAGAGCTGTTTGCTGACCGGTTCCTGCCACCACCGCTGTGCACCCGACGGTGAGGTTT
>JAQCNR010000487.1 GCA_028274925.1 Halovenus sp. | reverse complement strand
AGAAACTCGACCAGATTCTCGACGCACTCGAGGAGTAATCATGTCTTACAACCCATTCAGCGCGGCACTGGACGCACACACGAACACGCTCGACGCTATCGCCGACGCAACCGAGAGCGCGAAACAGCTCCCCGAGCAGTCCGAGACCATCCGAAACATCGACGTCGGGATGACCCCCTCGGAAGTCGTCTACGAGGAGAACAAACTCGAACTCCTGCACTACAAGCCCGAGGACGCGGGCATCGACGTCCCCGAGGAGGAGCAAAACGAGGTGCCGATTATCGTCGTCTACGCGCTGATCAACAAGCCGTTCATTCTGGATCTCCAGCCCGACCGCAGCGTCATCCGACGCCTGCTCGAAGACGGCCACGACGTCTACATGATTGACTGGAACGAGCCCTCGCGGCTCGATCAGCATCTCGGGCTGCACGATTACGTCAACCGCTACGTCGACAACTGCGTCGACGAGGTGCGCGAGCGCTCCGGTCAGGACAGTATTAATATTCTCGGCTACTGTATGGGCGGCACGTTCAGCGCCATCTACACCGCACTCTACCCCGAGAAGGTCAACGCGCTGGCGCTGATGGCTGCCGGCCTGTACTTCGACGACACCGGTGGCGTGCTCGAACGCTGGGGCAGCGAGGAGTATTACAACCCCGAGGCGGTCGTCGACACCTACGGCAACGTGCCGTCGACGATGCTCGACGACGGCTTCAAGATGACCGACCCGGTCGACAACTACGTCCGGAAGTACGTCACGTTGTTCGAGAACCTCGAAAGCGACGAGTTCGTCGAGAACTTCGCCCGGATGGAGCGCTGGCTCGACGAGGGAATCGACCTGGCGGGCGACGCCTACGTCGAGTTCCTGCAGGACATCTACCAGAACAACAGCCTCTACGAAAACGAGATGGAACTCGACGGCGAGCGCGTCGACGTGAACGAGATTCAGGTGCCCATTCTCCAGATTATGGGCGAGTACGACCACCTCATCCCGCCGGAGGCATCGAAGCCGTTCAACGACGTCGTTGGGACCCCCGAGGACCAAGTTACGACCATCGAATACCCGACCGGCCACATCGGGATGTCGGTCTCTGGTTCGACCCACGCCGAGGTCTGGCCACAGGTCTGTGACTGGTTCCACGACGTCTCGGCCGACGACGCCGAGGCCAGCGTCAGCGAGATGCAGAAAGAAGCCGCCGCGAACATCGAAGTCGAGTCCGTCGGTGCGGACGAGGAGTCCGAGGAGACCAGCCTCGAAGAAATCGACGGTATCGGTCCGACCTACGCCGAGCGACTGGTTGAGGCGGGAATCGAATCGCATGAGGACTTGGCCGAGTACGGTCCGGAAGAACTCGCAGAGATTGCGGAAACCAGCGAGTCCGCTGCCGAGGAGTGGCTCGATCAGGCCTAATCGGAAACAACGCATCCAGACGCGGCTACGGCTATTATCCGACAAGATCGGGCGCGTTCCACAGTGACCAATCACCGCCACTCAGTACTACAGTTGACGGAGCAAACACTGTAGTCGTATTTCCAGAGAGATAGCCTGGTTCGTCACTGTCGTCGCCGTACACGTCGACGCGTTCACTTCGAGTGTCGTAAATATGAGTTTCACTTCGTCAACGATACCGGCATTGTCTGACAACGGTCCAGTTATACGAGCATTCGCGGCGACTTCCTGGTTCCACTCGGGGTAGTGACTGAACTTCTCGTGGCTGTTGACCGACGGAGAGAGATTCTCGGCGACATCGAGTTCACTCCGGTCGCTGTTGAATCCCCCTTCCTGTTCGCTCAGAAAATCTTCGTACGAACTCATCCCGTCGGTGTCGTCGATTGTCCGCATCGGCGGCGCATCCTCATGGAACGGGTCGCCAGCGGACCGCCAGTTGTTGTTCCGGACGGCGCTAATGTAGTTGTCAGCGACACCTATCGCGCCGCTCGGTCCCCGAAAGAATAAAAACCAGCCACCGCCCGCCCCAGCAGCGGCCACGCCACCACCGACGAGCAGTTGCCGGCGTGTAAATCGGCTGTCGTCCTGTGAGCCTCCTTCGCGGCTGCCCGCCCTGAGGTTGGCTCGCCTCCCCTCGCTGTTGGCGCTGTCGACCCTGCTGAGTTCGTTGCTGGCCGTGTCTGTTGTCGCGCCGGCCGCCGTCGGCGATGAGATCCCCCGAACTCTGCTGCGAGTTGTCTGTGTCACCACTCCGGTTCTGCTGTGACATTAGACGCTTTCGATTAGCTCGTCATGT
>JAQCNR010000400.1 GCA_028274925.1 Halovenus sp. | reverse complement strand
TCTTCGAGACGGTCGGCGTCAATCTGGTCGAGGATATTCGGTCCCGAGAGTTTGTCATGGAGAACTACGTCACCGTTTTCGAGCAGTCGTTTTGCCTTGACTGTCAGGAGTTCCGGGTCGCCGGGGCCAGCCCCGACGAGGTAGACGATTCCATCAGCGGTGTCGGCTGGCTCAGTCATTCTCGTTTCGGATCGTCGGGTTCGTCTCGGCGTGCCTGTTCGATCAGTTCTTTGGCGCCCTCGTCGGCCAGGTCACGAGCAAACTCGCGGGCGGCCTCTGCGTGGGTGCCAACAGGGATTTCGCGGGTAGCCCGGACCTCCTCGGTCCCGTCCTGTGACAGCACGCGGACCGCCGTGTTGACGTACTCGCCCTGCAAGCGAGCGTGGATACCGACCGGCGCAACACAGCCACCGCCGAGTTCGGCAAGAACCGAGCGTTCGACGGTCGTCTCGACGCGGGTGTGTGGGTGGTCGAGCACGTCGTTGAGTCGCCCCGCAAGTTCGCCGTCGAGTGCCGTAACGGCAATCGTTCCCTGTGCTGGCGCGGGCACGATTGTCGTCGGGTCGAGTCGCTCGTACTCGACGCGTTCGAGCAGGTTACTGCGCGCAAGCCCGGCTTCCGCCAGACAGATGGCGTCGTATTCGGGGTCAACCTCTCGACCCAGCGCTTGCCGTTCGAGTTCAGTCAGGTTGTCGAACCACTCGTCGGGCGTCTGGTCGTACTCCGCTTCGTGCTCTTCAGCCTCCTCGTTTTCGGCGTCTGCAGCGTCGAGGCGAGCCTCGTGTTCGCGCTGCAGGCTGGGCGCGAGCAGTTTCTGGACGCGGGTGTCGACGTTGCCCCGCAGTGGCTCGATGGTCAGGTCGGACCGCTCGGCGAGTAGTTGGGCCTTCCGCCGGAGACTCGACGTGCCAATGGTCGCGCCGTCGGGCAGGTCAGCGAGTCCACGGCCGTCGGGTGTAACGAGAACGTCACCGGCGGGACCACGCTCGGGCGTGCCCGCGACGACCAGATTGTCGGGCTGTTCGGTCGGCATATCTTTCATCGAGTGGACGGCGGCGTCGACGTCGCCAGACATGACCTTCTCATCGAGGCTCCGGACGAACGCCCCAGTGGTGCCCAGTCGGTGGATGAGTTCGTCCTGAATCTGGTCGCCGGTGGTCTCGACCTCGACGAGTTCGACCGTAAACCGGCGCTGTGAGAGTTGTTCTTGTATCATCGCCGCCTGGCGTCGGGCCAGCGCCGACCCACGCGTGGCGATCCGGAGGGTTTCCCCGCGAGTACTCATTATCCCTCTCTCTGCGGTCCGTGGTGAAAAACTCGTCCTTACGTGGGCAACACGCGCTGCCAGCCCAGACTCGGGCCTGCTTACAGTTCGATCCGTTCGAGACTCTCCTCTAGCTCGGCAATCTCCTCGTTGAACGCACGGACAAAGTTGGGGAACTGTGGCGCACGCTCGCGAATATCGTCGGCGGACGGTGGCTGGTACTGCGAGAGCAGATAGAGCCCGTTTTCCCCGCCGATGCGGAGATAGGAGACCCCGTCGCGGTCCCAGTTGAGTTCCCAGCGTGTGCCGGCAACGCGGGTGGTGAAGGTGCCGTAGTCACCGCCCTCGTAGCGCTGGAGTTCCCGAGCCATGCGGTCGCAGACGTCGTGAATCTCGTCCAGTACCCGGTCGCGCTGTGCAACGGCGCTGTCGGTGGACGCGACATCCGGAAACTCAGTCGAGACATCGTCGAGGATGCCATCGAGCGAATCGACGTGGTCGTTGAAGCCAGCAACGAAGGCGCTGTAATCGGCCATCGCGTCGGCGAGGGATTCGGGCTCCGCTGGCTGTTGGGTCGAAACGACGTACACCTCGTTGCCACGTTCCGGGTCGAAGCGGAGATAGGAGAGGTCGCCAGCCTCGTACTTGACGGTCCACTCCGCGCGGTCAGTCTCGATAGCGGCCTGGCCGTAATCGCCGCCCTCCAGTCGGGCGAGTTGGTAGGCAATCTGGCCGGCGTGGTCTTTCACCGCCCCAACGAGTTCGTTTCGCTGGTCGGCAACGGCAGTCGCGTCAGTCGGGTCAATCGGCGGCCAATCGCTCACACCTGAGACAGTTGCCGAGGGGAGATAATCAGTGTGGTCTGCGACGAGGGCGGTCTCTGACCGACCCGGAGACGGATGCCAATCAATTGGGAAACAGGTGTGTGCTTTATCAACTTCAGCGGCGTGCGTATGAACGAGGTGATAACTATGCAAAAGAACGTCGGTGGCGCGGATCGCCTCGCGCGCCTCGTCATTGGACCCATCTTGCTCGTCGCGGGAATCGCTGGCTACGTCGGCCTGCTCGCGCTTGCAGTCGGCCCGCTCCCGCAGGCGCTTACCTCGGTAGTCGTGGTGCTGGCCGGGGCGATACTGCTCGGCACTGGACTCCTCCGGACGTGCCCGTTGAATAAGCTCCTGGGAGTGAACACCTGCCCGAGAGACGCTGGCGGACGGTGACGAACCAGACCCGATCATCTCCAACCTCCCGCCCACCGGGAAGTCGTACAGGCTGGACCACGCTGGGGATGGGATTTACTTATTGGACAGACAACAATTGTACATGCACTGGCAGCGACGACGCGACCTGGAGGGTGGCAAAGAACTGGGTGTCTGGTTGCTTCTCGACGACGGCACTGTCGAGACCGAACTGTACGTCGAGACCCACGAGTACCGGGGCGGTGATTTCGATGTCTACACGGCGACTCCCGACGGCGAGTGGGATCACAAGGGGACCTTCGAGACGGTGACCGAGGCGTTCGATGCCGCGCTTGCACGCATCGAGGAGAGCGAGCACCCTGTCGAGGGGCCGTAACCGCGCCCCTCTTGCCGAGGGGGTAGTACCGCCACGCTACGGGAGGACAGAGCCGACGTACCGGAGCGGGTAGTGTATTACCGCGCCGGCGAACCGCGAGCGACGTGGCTCGCGGCCGGTCGGTGGGAATTTGTGGCTGCTCGCCTCAGAGAGAGTATGGCAGACCGACGCTGGGAAACGATCGACGAGCAGATTGCGTACAGCTGTCCGGGATTCGACATCGTCAACGAGACGGTCGAACTCCCCGACGGCACCGAGACAGATTTCGATTACCTGACCGAAGGCGAGAGCGCGGTCATTCTCCCATTTACCACAGAGGGGGAAGTGGTCGTCATCGACGAGTGGCGCCACGCGGTCAAACGAACGAACCGCGGCCTCCCTGCGGGTAGTCTCGAACCCGACGAGGACCACGAAGCAGGCGCACGGCGGGAACTCCGCGAGGAGACGGGCTACGAGGCCGGCGAGATGCGCTATCTCGGCGGTTTCGAGCCAGCAAACGGCTTCGCTAACGCGTACTTCCACTACTTCGTCGCCGAGGAGTGCGAGCGAACGGGCGAGCAGTCACTCGACGACAACGAGACAATCGAGGTGTCGACGACGGAGTTCGAGACCCTCCTCGAAGCAGTCAGAACCGACGAACTGGAGGACGGGCGAACCGCGACCGCACTGCTGCACTACGCGCTGTTCGAGCGCGGCGAAAAATAAGAATACTCGGCCG
>JAQCNR010000476.1 GCA_028274925.1 Halovenus sp. | reverse complement strand
CAAAGGACTCGACGAAGTCTGCGCTCCCTGCATTGTGAATCGAGTACGAGACGCCAGCAATCTCGGCAGTCGTCTCCAGAAACGCCCGGTCGGCGTGCTCGTTGCCGTCCTGTGCGCCGAACGGCGGATTCATCACGACCGTTGGCTCTCCATCCGCAGTCAGCGGTATCTGCGTCGCGTCGGCCTGTACCCACGAGACTGAACTCCGGGCGGCAATTCGCCCGCGGTTCTGTTGGGCGGTCCGCAGTGCTTCGCCGTCGATATCCACGCCGACAACCTGTCGCGGGCCGCGCAGCGTCGCTGCGAGCGCCAGCATCCCCGTCCCACAGCCCAGGTCAATCACTCGCTGGTCCTCGATATCGTCCTGCAGGTCGGCTACGTGGACGAGATAGGAGGCCAACTCCGGCGGTGTCCGGTACTGCTCCAAGTCCACCCGCGGGTCGTCGAACCCCGCGACGACTCCCAGTTGTTGTGTGAGTTGGCTTCGTGTCGACATCTACATCGGAATACTTTCGTTAATACCAAAAGAGTTTGGAATAATTGGTAGTAATTACTTCTCTGCGACGATTGCGAACGTCTCCGAGCGCTCGCTGCCCTCAAGCATACTGAATCCGGCGTCACTCAGGAAGACGCGGGCGCGGTCGAGGTTGTATCGCTCCGAGCGCGGCGGTCCGGCCTCGCCGTTGCCCTCGGCCGACCAGTCGACGATGACGACACGCCCGCCGGGTTCGAGCACGCGATGCAGTTCTTTGACCGAGTGTTCGGTCGCGCTCTCGTGGAATGTCATCGTCGAGAACGCCCCGTCGAACGCCTCGTCTTCGAACGGTAGTTCGCCAGCCTCGGCGGTCACCGGCGCGACGTTGTCGGGCATCCCACGCTCGCGGTACTGTCTGTGCATTTCTGATTGCACGTCCAGCGCGACAAGATGACCGACGGAGGGCGCAATTTCGTCGGTGTAGAACCCAGAGCCACTCCCCACGTCGAGAACGTTCGCTGCCCGGCCGGTCGGAAGCCACTGGAGCAGTTCCTCTCGTGAGCAAAATCTGAAGCGGGTCGGGTCTTCGAGCCTGTCGATCTGGTCCGGGTCGAACGTATGAAATCCCATTGGCAGCGCTACGAGCGCCGGCAGTAAGTAGGCCTCGCTACCAGGTGCCGTGGAACGTATCGAATTCCAGGCTATCGAGTGGTTTCTCGCCGATTGCAATCTTGTACTCGCCGGGAGTGAGCATCGGCTTGTGGAACTGCGGGCCGTCGTCGGTCGTGATTCGTGGACAGCCAGTGTTCACGTAGGCGTCGAGGCCGAAGTTCCGGAGGCGGTCCGGGGTGACTTCGTCCATCGTAATGAGGTAGGCGTTCTCGTTGTTCTCGACGATTTCCTCTGCCTGGTCCCAGCGACCCTGCCCGATTTTCGTACAGAAGATGACGCCCCAGCTATCGGCGTCCATCGCCTTGTGGACAGTGGCGTAGCGCTGTTTCATGAACTTCTCCGTGTCTGCGACCGAGACGGCGTTGTTGACGGGGTCGGCGATGACAACGTGTTTCTCGGGGTGTTCCATCGCGAGTCCGAGTGGGTGGAACTTGCCGCCGCCGACGTAGAGCATCTGTTCGGCGTCGACATCTGCAGAGGCGTAGTTACAGCCGAGCACCTGCCCTTCGTTGGTGAGTCGCTCGTCGCCACGGCGGACGTGGACGGTGTAGCCCCGCTCCTCGAGATACTCGCGCATCTCGTCGAACTTGTTCATGTGCTGGGCCGTCGTCACGAGACCAACGTCCGGGTCTTCTTCGGGTGGTGCGAGTTCGTCCTCCAGCGCTTGGTCGACGATTGGGAAGACGTCGACGTTGGAGAACAGTGGCACGTAGATAATGCGGTCGGACTCCTTCATCGGGGAGTGCCCGAAGTGGACGAACACGTCGGTCCGTTTCATCATGTAGGTGTCCAGGTCGCAGGCGCCGTAGCAGGGCTGGCCCGAAATCATCACAGAGACGTTGTCGGGAAGCAGTTCACGCAGGTCGTCGGCAACGCCCGGACCACGGCGTTTCAGTCCTTCAGGAAACTGCAGGCCCACAGTCTCGGCGTCGCGTTCGGCGACAGCCTCGGTAATCCGGTCGAGTTCGTAATCCCACTTGCGGTCGTGGCGAAGAGACATGCCGGTGTTCCGCAGGTCGCCGTCAGGTCGCTCGCTCGAGTCATGGCTCATTACACCCCTATATCCGCTCGGTCCGTAAAACGACGGCGTTTGGCACCGAGACCGGGGGGTTTAACGACGTTCCGTCCATACTATCGGTTATGTCAGCGCTGCGCGACGCGTTGCGTGATTTGCCAGAGGCCGTGTTCGCCGATATACTGGAATCTGAGGAGGGATATCTTCTCGTTATCGACCTTCCAGGAGCGACCGCCGAGACCATCGACATCAGCGCCGAGCGCAACAAACTGCGCGTCGAAGCCCGGCGCAGCAAAGACGTTGCTCGGGAGTTCCGGTTTCTCTCCGAAGAGCGCTCGCTGTTTCTCGACGTCGACCTTCCGCTGCCGCCGGACGCCGACCCGAGCGAGGCCGAGGCAACAATTGAGCGCGGCGTCCTCGAACTCGCGATTCCCAAACAGGCTGTCACCGACAAGACACGGATTCCTGTTGACGAGGCCTGACCCCGAGGTGTCGTCGAGTTGAATCCACGTGCCTACTGGCGGTTCGTTATCGTCATCTGGCAGTTCTTCCCACTTATCATCGCCTACCTGCGGGACCGCCGTCGCTTTCTGGTCTTCGGCAAGTCGCGCTCAGTTTCGAGTGCACAGCGCCGCTCGCGCGCGAAGAAACTGCTCAACTCCCTGCTCACGCTCGGCCCGACGTTCATCAAACTCGGCCAACTGCTCTCGACTCGACCCGACGTCCTGCCCCCGGAGTACATCGCCGAGTTCTCGAAACTACAGGACGATGTGCCTGCCGCCGACTGGGCCGAGGCAGAGCAGGTCATCGAAGCCGAACTCGGCCCCGTCGAGGAGTGGTTCGAGGAGTTCGACCGCGCCCCAATCAGCGGCGCGAGTCTCGGACAGGTCTACCGTGCCCGAATCGACGGGCAGGATGTCGCAGTGAAGATTCGTCGGCCGGGCATCGAAGAACTCGTCGAGGCCGACCTCCGGGTTATCAGGTGGTCACTGCCGATTTTGATGCGTTTCGTCGAGGACGCGCGTTCGTTCTCGCTCGAAACGCTGGCCGACGAGTTCGAGAAGACGATTCACCAGGAGATGGACTACAAGCGCGAAGGCGAGATGCTCCGCCGGATTCGCGGGAATTTCTCGGACAACGACGACGTGCGGATGCCGCGGATGATCGATTCGCATTCGGCCGACCGCGTCCTGACGATGGAGTACGTCGAAGGGACGAAAATCAACGATATCGACGAACTCGACGCGAAACACCTGGATCGCTCTGACCTGGCCACGACGCTGCAGGAAACCTATCTGCAGATGATTGTCGAGGATGGCGTCTTCCACGCCGACCCTCACCCCGGAAACCTCGCTGTCGCAGACGATGGCACGCTCATCTTCTACGACTTCGGAATGAGTGGCTTCGTCGACCCCTTCGTGCAGGACAAGATTATCGACTTCTACACTGCCGTTGCGCGCCAGAATATCGACGCAATCCTCGATACACTCGTCGAGATGGGGACGCTCTCGCCGGAGGCTGACCGAGATGTGATGGCCGACGTGATGGAAATCGCCATCGCCGACGTTCGCGGCGAGGAGGTCGAACAGTACCGCGTCCAGCAGATTATCGAACAGGTCGAGGACACTATCTACGAGTTCCCGCTGCGACTGCCGTCGAACCTTGCGCTCGTGCTCCGGGTCGCGACAGTTGTCGAGGGCGTCTGTGTCACGCTCGACCCCAACTTCGACTTTATTGACGTGGCGACGGGCTACCTCGGCGACCAGGGCTATCTCGAACAGGGCGCGCGAGAGTACGTCTCTGACCGCGCCGGAGAGGCCCGAAGCGCGGCCAGTTCGTCGCTTCGCGTGCCACAGAAACTGGAGTCGACGCTCGACCGGATGCAGCGCAACGACCTCCGGGTCAAGGCTGAACTCACCGAAGACAACGAGTATTTCGACCGCATGGCAAAGCGGATGATTCTCGGAATGTTGTTTGCCGCCGGTGCTGTCTCCGTCACGCTGCTGTATATCTTCGAGACGCTCACCGCGGTGACTGTCGCCGGCGTCCCGACAGCGGTTGTCGGTCTCTTACTCTACCGGTCGTTCACGAAAAGCCGCGGTGTGAACGCACAGCCACAGTTCACCCGCCAACGGATGCGTGAACGCGAGCGCGACAGCGAAGACGACCCGGACGCTGTTGGCCTCGGCGAAGCACTCGGTGGCGACGCTACGCCGCCGGGAATGCTGTCCGGTGGCGAGGAAGCAACGCCATCCGACGACGACTCCAGCACGATTGCGGTCGAGGAACGCCCACCCGAGGAGACGGACCGGGACGAGCGTTCCGACTCCTGAGACTGTCGCGGTCGATTCCAAACCGTTTATACTCGCAGGTAGACAACAGCGGGACATGGCAAAGCAGCAGACCGAGGTTCGCGAACTCGATGAGGGAAGTTACGTCCTGATCGAGGATGTTCCGTGTAAGATTACGTCTTACAGCACAGCCAAACCGGGCAAACACGGCAGCGCCAAGGCTCGAATCGACGCGAAGGGGGTATTCGACAGCCAGAAGCGCTCGCTGTCCCAGCCAGTCGACGCCAAGGTCTGGGTGCCGATCATCAACCGCAAACAGGGACAGGTCATCGACGTTCGCTCTGACGAGATTCAGGTAATGGACCTGGAAACCTACGACAACTTCGTGATGAAAGCCGGTGACGAAGGGCTGGCCGCTGACGACGAAATCGAGTTCCTCGAATTCGAGGGCCAGCGAAAGATCGTCTAATGTTCCCCGGAGCGGCCGCCGACCGTGACGCGGCCGAGTACGCAATTGTCGGTGCGCCGCTCGACGCAACCACGAGTTTTCGACCGGGAACGCGGTTTGGCCCGCGAGAACTGCGCCACGCCGCCCGGCCATTCGAGGATTACGACCACCACACAGACACGCAGTTCACCGATTGCGGAGTCTACGACCACGGCGATATCAGTCCTACTGACGATGTTGCCGAGTATCTCGACTTTCTCTCCAGCGCGCTTTCGGAGTTCGCCGACGACGGACTGACCCCGCTCACGCTTGGCGGCGAGCACACAGTCACTGTCGCCGGGGTTCGCGCACTCGACCCAGAGATTTTCATCTGTCTCGACGCTCACCTCGACCTCCGGGACTCGTACGCTGGCAACCCGCTCAGTCACGCCACCGTCACCCGCCACGCGCTGGAGGTAGCCGATGAGGCTGTCGTCCTCGGCACACGCGCTGGGGCGGAAGCAGAATGGGACCGGGCTGACGGCGAGGACGTGACTATCGTCCCGCCAGAGGCTGTGTCGGATTGGGAGCCACCCGCTGGCGACGCCTACCTGAGCGTCGATATCGACGCTGCCGACCCCGGATTTGCGCCGGGGACCGGAACTCCGGAACCGTTCGGACTCGACCCGACAACGTTGCGCTCTGTGGTTCGGGCCGTTGCGCCCCAGGCAATTGGCTTCGATATCGTCGAGGTAAACGACCGTGACGACGGCCAAGCGGCCGCCCTGGGGGCGAAATTGCTCCGCGAGTTCGTGTATAATCACAAATGAAAAACGGTCGCTGGCTTTTTGCCCTGATGGAACAGTCGTAGCTGTATGGACCATCTCTCATCGTGTTACTTCTGTGGGGCGGCGCTGGACGAGCCCCTGGGTGCGTATTCGCTCGATTCCGCGGGTGGGGGTCGGCCCGTGACGCTCTGTGCGAGCTGTCGACACAAACTCGACACCTTGCTTGAAGCCAACAACTTCAGCCCGACTGTTCCAGCGGACGAACCCGCCGACCCGTCCGGTGACACTCCAGACACAGCGTCGTCACCCGCCGCCGAAGCTGCGGAGGACACCGACTCGACGGACGCCTCTCCGGCAGAAGACGACGCCGTGGAGTCGGCTATTTCCTCAGCCGAAGCAGAAGACACCGACGACTCAGAATCTGCGGTGTCCACTGACGCTGAGACGGACTCGACGACCGAGGAACCAGCACCCGATGAGAGCCACGATAGCGAGTCAGAACTGCAAGCGGAGCCGGACGGTGACGAGGAGATTGCGGACCAATCCCCGGAATCTGAAGTCGACGACGAGCCAGCAGCGGAGGACTCTGCTGACACTGACAGGGAGTCTGCGATTGCACCCGGACGTGTCACCGAACCCGGCCCCGAGCCAGTCACGACCGACCCAGACGAACCCCCCGACGAGGAGCTAAACGAAGTTCCCGGGCTGGCTGTCGAGAACGAAGAAGACGAGGAGTCGATACTCAGCGACGAGATGGAACCAGACATTCCCGACGAATTCGGCGAGTTTACCGACGCCTCCGACGCAGATGAAGCGGACGAGTCAGACTCGGATGCCGAAGACGAGGAACCGACCGACCCGTCTCTCGACGAGGGTTTGGCGACCGACCCCGAGGACGCTGTCGACCCGCTTGACGACGACGAGAACGATGTCACCGTCCTCGGCGACACCGACAACAACGACGACTTCGGGGGTGCCGAGGACATCGACACGACGCCAATTGACGCGGACTCGGACGATGTTGACGACCTGCCAGCGGACGACGCCGAGCCTGACCTGAGCAACTCCGACGACAGCCACGACGACGCGCCGGACAGCGGCGTCGACCCGAGTATTCTCCAGGCCGACGAGATTGCGAGTGGTAACGCTGACATCGAGGAGGTCCTCGGCGACGACATCGACATTCAGGCTGACAGCGAGACGTCGCTGTTCGATGACGAACCGGACGCCGCCGACAGCAACGCCGAGACTGAGCCGGAACCGAACGAGACGAGCGACGCAGATGAGCCCGTGACAGACGAGGAATTGTTCGATATTGGACCCGATGAGAACCCCGAGATGGAGGCCGAACCCGACGACGGCGGCTTCGACTTCGATAACAGTCCTGAGGCCGACGACGACGCTGACGACGCCCTCCAGTCGGAGATGGAACCGGACATTCCCGAGGAATTCAGCAGTACTGCCGAGGAAATTGCTGGCACGCTGGAAGAAGAGGCTGACGACTCGGGGGCGGAGGTGCCCGACGAGGAAGTTGCCTTCGAGGAGTCTGACGACGACTCCGAGGAGCAAGCTATCGACTCGTCTCCAGAGGAGAGTGCATTCATTGAATCGGAGTCTGAGTCCGAGTCACTCGATGAGTTGCAGCCTGAGCCAGACGCTGTCGAGGAACCCACCGCTGAGGCACCGAGTGAGTCGACATTTGGGGACGCGGATGATTCCGACGAACGCGAGTCGACCAGTCGTCGGTCGATTTCGGCACTCGAATACAACAAGGTAATGCGCCTGCTGCAGAACCGGGAGTTCCCTGTCGACCGGATGGAACTGCTGGCCGTCGCGGGGAGTACTTACGACCTTTCACAGGAAGACTGTGAAGCAGTGCTGGATATTGCGGTCGAACGTGGGCTTCTTGCCCAGGACGGTAACAAACTGGTCAAGCCCGACTGAGCTACAGTTCGTCGATAATCGCGTCAGTCATTTCG
>JAQCNR010000397.1 GCA_028274925.1 Halovenus sp. | reverse complement strand
CCAGCGCCATCGCCGCCAGCAGCGCGAGCAACACTTTCCCCGTGGCGATGAGTGTTGCCATGACGAACGAGGTGGTCATGTACGTCAGGAAGTTGCGCTCGAACAGCGCCGTGCTGTAGTTCTCGATGACCTGCCCGCCGAGTGTGATTTCGTTGGTCTGAATCTGTGTGAGCGACTGCGTGCTCATCATGATGACCATCACCAGCGGGAAGGCAATCAGCGCCAGCAGCGCGAGCAGCGAGACGTGGATGTGCCACTCGGCACGGAACTGCTCGAAGGCGACCCGGTAGCGTTCACGCCAGTCCCGACCGAACTCCTCGCCGGAGCCAACGTCAACCTCGTCGCTGGTTGCGCCGGCCATCTCAGGCACCCCCCACGTAGGAGCTCTGTTCGGAGAGTACCAGCTGGCCGACCATCAGCGCGCCGACAATTACGAACAGCACAATTGACTGCGCGGCGGCAAGTCCGGTGTCTCGCTGAGCGATCCCCGTCTCGTAGAGTTCGTAAATCAGCAGATGTGTCGTCTCCGGTGAGCCGCTGGTCATGATGTCGATAATCGGGTACGGGAGGAAAAACGAGTAGACTGTGTTCATGATGACCAGGAAGGCGAGCGTTGGCGCAATCAGCGGAACGTACACCCGGACGAGCATCTGGAGGCCGCCGATACCGTCGAGTTTCGCGGCGTCGTCGATACTCTCTGGGATGCCGCTGAACGCACCGAGGATGAATATGAGATTGAACCCGATCATCTTCCAGATTGTCGCCAGACAAATAACCATGAAAGCGAGCGGTCCACTGGTGAGCCAGTCGAAACTCCAGCCAGTCATGGCGTGCAACAACCCGGACTGCGGCTGGAGGATGAACTGCAATGCCACCGCGGCGACGGCGAAGGAGAAGCCGTAGGAGAGCATTCCGACGATGAGATACGCCGACGAGCCAATCGACACCCGGTAGATGAGAAACCCGAGCAGCAGTGACGTGCTCATCGCACCGACGACAATTACGCCGGCGAAGACGAACGACCAGAACGCAGTCGTCCGGTACCCCTCGGAGCTGAACAGGAGGCGGAAGTTATCGAGACCGACGAACGTCTCGACGCCACCCGGTTGTGTGACGTACATGCTCAGCCGAAACGTCTCAATTGCGGGCAGGTACAGGAAGTACCCGCAGGCCACGAGCGTCGGTACGAGCAGGAGGATTGCCTGCCAAGACTTCTGGTACTGTGTCGACATCGTCTCAGGCCTGGCGCTGGTAGCGAGCGAGTGCGGCTTTGGCTTCTCCCTTGACTGCCTCCATCGCTGTCTGGGGGTCCTTTCCACCGAAGACCTGGTTCATCTGGTTGGCTACTTCGGCCGAGATGGCCGGGCTTTCGCCAGTCTGGGTGCCGATATTCGTTGGATTCCGGTCCCAGTTTTCGAGTTGTTCGCGGGCGACTTGGTGACGAGGATTGTCCTCGAACCAGCCCTCGGACTCAAGCACGCCCCACGAGCCCTCGTGTGCCGGATAGTAGCCACTTGCCTTGTGGAAGGCCGCCTGCACTTCGGGACTGAGCGCGAAATCAACGAACTTCTGCAGTGCCTCGCGCTCGTCGTCGGAACGGGCCTTGTTGACTGCCCAGATTTCGGCACCGCCGCGGTGATGGCCGATTCTATCTCCGCTTAGCGTCGGGAACTTGGCCGTTCGGACATCGAACTGGTCGCTGTTGACGTAGGCAATCGAGGTACTAGAGTTGAAATTGAATGGGACACGCTGTTCGCGGAAAACGGTTGCCGGCTCTGCCCAGTTCTCGATACCAGCGTTGAAATACAGCCCGTCGGACGCCAAATCCGACCACCAGTTGACGATATCGAGCGTGTATGACTCCGTCGAGAAGACAGTCGTCGGTTCACCCTCGTAGCCGTTCTTGTTATCCATCCAGAATTCGTTCTGCTCGGCAATCCAGCAGCTGAGAAACCAAGCGGCGTTGGGAATCGTTACGCCAAAATCCGCACCGGCTTGGTCGACAGCAGCCGCGCCGACTTGACGAACTTCGTCGAGTGACTGTGGCGGATTTGCAGGGTCGTACCCTGCCTCCGCGAGCATATCCGCATTGTAGTGCATCACAATATTCGAGATGTAGAATGGGGCACCCCACATCGTCCCATCGAGTGTCGACGTTGCCGCTGCTGCGTCGATCATGTCGTCGGGGCTGACATCGTTCATCAGTTCCTCGATTGGCTGGAACCACCCGGTATCGCGTGCGAGAATCGAGTCTGCGGTGTTGAAGTGGGCAATATCCGGCATCTTCTCCGGATTACCGCCCTCGATGTTCGTGAACGCAGTCGTCCGCGAGTCGCGGTAGTTTGTCAGCAGGTTTGCGTTGATAGTGATGTTGTCGTTGTTGCTCTCGAACTCCGTGACCATATCGTTGATAGTCTGCTCGTAGTAGCCGCCCCAAGCCGGCCAGAAATTTATCGTGATGGTCCCGTCGTCGGCGGTCATCTGGCCTGGTTCACCGAACCCGTCTTCGCCGGGACCGGAGTCGTCACCGATGAGGCCGAGACAGCCAGCCGTGGCCGCCAGCCCCGTCGTCGCACCGGCAGCGAGGAACGCGCGCCGGCCCGAGCGAGTCAGTGGTTTTGATTGTCCATTTCGGTCCGAACTCGTCGCAGATGTCTCTATTTTTTCTGTCATTGTGGTAGTGTTGTCGTGCGGTTCGCGGCGTTATGCCGGGGATACACAGAACAAGCCAGTGAGGCACTAAGTAAGAACGTTGGTAAGAGGTTACCGTACGGCTAAGTGGCGTACAGGCTGCTATTAGCAGTACATACCGTCTGAAATCCGGTCAGTACTGTGAATAGTACTGTGTCGAGAAAACTTGCTACGGCCACACGAAACTGGTACCAGTAGTACCCATCTCGTACTGTCGGCTCCGGAGCCGTATAGAGGCCAATTAGCACCGTTTAAATCGATATCGCCGCCAGCACAAGTTGGCGTGTCCCCGAACGATACATCCCTGCCAGAACGGCCCCTCGTTCCAGTCGAGTACCGGTCACCAGTTCGGTAGACACGCCGGGACACTGCCCCGGTGTTCCACTTTTGATTCGCCGACCGGACGTATCACTACCGAGCTACCAGTATTGCTCTTGAATGTACTTTTCGTCTCCTAGAAAGGTCTTTCATAATCGACCGACCACTATCAACCATGGCAGATCGGATCACCGACACCACAGAGCAACTTACGAAAGACGCTGGAACCGAGACCCAGTGGGCACAAACCTGTCCGCTCTGCGAGTTCAAGACTGCACACTCACGAGGAATCTACCTTCACCTCCAGACATCCCACCGCAAGAGCACGCTCGCAACGGCGTTGCTTGAGGATACGTCGACTCCAGAGTGATACGTTCTGACTCGTACTACACCTATGTCTATATATAAAAAATACGACAGAATATTGCGTATCGAGGGCGAGCAAGAGGTATGAGCAGGCACATTGGTGAGTCGAACAACGGAGAAAACACGCGCAACTACCCTCGCAGACAGTGTATTCCGGGCCGATGACAATCCCAAAGCCAGTGCCGCCACGACCGGACTGTCGGCTCGTCAGCTACAATGTGCTGTATCAGGGTGTCGCGCCGGACGGCCACGGCTGGGTTGACCGCCGCAAGAGTGTCACCGACGAACTGGAGCGACTCGGTCCCGACATTATCGCGTTACAAGAAGTCTGGATGGAGCAGTTCGTTGACCTGCGTGACTCGCTGTCCGAGTTTTCCTGGATTGCGGCGACGGAGACGCCAGCACATACCCCAATTGCGTACCGGGACCACACGTTCGAAGTCCTCGATTCGGGCACGTTTTGGCTATCGCCGCCGGGTGCGGAGATAGGCACGCCAGCGTGGGATGCAACTTACCAGCGACTGGCAACGTATGCGACGCTCGAAGACTTTGGCACCGGTCGGCGGGTGTCTGTGATGAACGTCCACCTTGACCACGACGGCCAGCAGGCCCGAACCGAGGGAATGAGCCTCGTGCGGGACCGACTTACAGAAATCGGGGGCGACCACGTCGTTCTCGCCGGAGATTTCAACTGTCAACTCGGCGACCCAGCACACCGCCGCGGGACTGAGCAACGCGAGGGCTGGGTGTCACTGTCCGACGCTAGAACGGTCGCCGAGACGACGGCCGGACCGACTCACACCTACACAGGTTTTGCTGAACAGTCGTACCAGCCCTCAGAGATAGACCACGTGCTGGTTTCTGACGGCGTAGATGTCGAGCGACTGGTCACCTGTGTTCCACCGTCCGAACCGGAACAGAGGCCGTCAGACCACCGACCCGTACTGGCAGACCTCTCTTACTGACTGTCGAGCAGTCCTCGCTCCGTCATCGCTGCCCTGAGTTCACTCGCCGAAGCGACTATCTCATCGGCAGCCGAGAGGTCTTCTTCTGCGTTTCCTGCACCGCGAAGCGCGAGACAGGACATCCCTGCCGCGACGGCCGATTCGATGCCGTGTGGTGAATCTTCGACGACGAGACAGGCCCCCGGTTCTGTTTCGACTGCTCGGGCGGCGAGGAGATACGTGGTCGGGTCCGGCTTCGAGGGACCTTCGAAATCAGACGCGGAAACGACGACATCGTATGCCTCCACGAGGTCAAACCGGTCGAGCACCATCTCGACCCATTCGCGACGCGAGGCAGAGACCAACCCCGTCTTCCGACCGGCAGCTCTGATATCTGCGAGCAACGTTTCGTACCCTTCAAGCAGTGTCGCGCGCTCCCGGTATACCAGCCGGGCGTGTCTGTCGTAGAGGTCGTCGAACTCCTCGGCGGATACTGTGAGGTTGACATCGTCGAGACTGGCGAGTCTATCGTAGGCGTCGGTGACGCTGAGTGCGCGCACCTCGTCGTACGGCACCGGACCATCCACTGCGGCTGGAAGTACCTCAGTCCGTTCGAGTTCGCGCCAAATGGTTGCCGTCTCGACTGTGACACCGTCCATGTCGAACAGCACCGCCTCGTATTCACTCATCACCACTGTCCTCGCTCCGTCACAGGGAAAGGCTGTCGTCAGAAGTATATATATCGCTCTGTACGCCGCTAAAACTGCCTATACACCTAATAAAACAATTCACGACGAGCCCGGTTCCGACAAATATGGCCTGACTGCCGAACGAATTCCCCTTTCAGGACATGACGCGCCCGAAATTGAGTGTTTGAGAACCAGAGAATATGTACAGTTCTGAACGTCAATTTGCGTCCGTGCTGAATAGAAGGCGCGAGTCTCGCACGGCTGCACTGCAGGAGATCGGGGAGTTGAATGGAACACGACGGGGTCTGCGTTCGAATGTGATCGACGGGAGCAACTAGTGGACTCGTGCAGTCCCGAGGCGGCTCCACGCGCAGACGACCGACTGGCTGCTGTCTAGGCCCCATACTTTTCACGTCCTCTTTCGATAAGGGAGGTATGGCCGGGGATCAGTACTCACGGGGAATCGGCACCACGAGACGTCGGACATTGCTGGCGGCTGTCGGGACGGCAACACTCGGCGGCCTCGCGGGATGTTCCGGTGGCGACACGACCGACACGGAGGCGACCGCGATACCGGGGCTCCGCTTGGCCCTCCGGGCCGATACGGGAGTGACCACCGACGACGAGGGACGGGTCGAGACGTGGGCCGACCAGAGCGGCAACGGCTACGACTTCTCCGTGGACACTCCCGAGTGGCGACCAACGATAACCGAGGAGGCGGTCAACGGCCAGCCCGCCCTGACGTTCGACGGCGAGGACGACTACTTTTTGCGCGAGGATACGCTCGGCATCGACAACGACAGCCCTCGGACGTTCGTCGTGGTGAGTCGCCTGGCCGATCCCACGCGGCGGTCGAAATTTCTCAGCCAGGGCAAACTCGATTCGGGCGGTGGAGACTCCAACTTTTACGGGATAGAGGCCAACACCTGGCACACGGCCGGCGAGCGGTTCGGGGTCTACCTGATCAGCGTCGCACACGACTCCGAACACTCGACGGACACGAACTACCACGTCCACACGCTGCGGACCGAGTCGTTCTCGAACTTGGAGGAAATCCGCAACACGTCGACGTACTACGTCGACGGAAGCGAGTCACCAATCAGCCACACGGGCGGCGGCACGTTCAACTCTCCGTTCGAGGGCGACTCGACTGCTATCGGCTCGTTTACCCACAGCAATGGGGGTGGGGGGCACTTCGGCGAGATCGCCGAAATCCGCGTCTACGACCGCGCGCTCACCGATGACGAGCGCTCGACCGTCGAGTCCACGTTGGCCGACCGGTACGGGCTCGACCTGGCGTAATTACGTGGAGGGTAACGCAGCGTCCAGTCGATTCATGACACCCATTAGGACAATTTGTGTTCACGCCGTGGGGGAAGTCAAAGTGCGATGTGGTGCTGACAAGTACCAAAGCGGACTCGTCTCGCGTTTCAAGTGGTAGCGACTGAATCGAATGTACCCGCCGTGCTGACTTCACGCTCTATATCTTGCACGGGAATTCTAACAATTCACTGATAGACGGTACACCTCATCGATCACTGCCTCACCTGTAATGAGCGATTCAGTAATCCAAAAGATGGGTATGCAAACTGTTCTATGACACCTTGTTCGTGTAAACTACCTCCAAGTCGCATAGATTGTGTGGCTAGCCTACGGGTGTGTCACCGTGGGTTACCCAGTGGATTTCATCCCGGCAGCGATACCTTTGACCGTCAGTCGGAGTGTGCGCTCTTCGGTATCGGACCGTTCCGCCTGTTCGAGCAGGCGGACCTGCAGGAGATTGAGCGGGTCGACGTACGGGTTGCGCCGGTCGAGGTTCTCGTCCACCCACTCTCTGGGTGGCAGTCGGTCGCGGCCGGTGACTGCACGCACCAGTTCGGTGGACCGCTCGTACTCGGCTACGATTCGCCCAAAAAACGGCTCGCGGTCCTCGCCAGCTAGGTCGGCGTACTCGGCAGCAATTTCGAGGTCCGTTCGAGCGAGAGCTAACGCCGCGTTATCGATCGTGGTCCGGAAAAACGGCCACTGTTCGTACAGTTCTTGCAGTGTCTCGATATCGCCGCCCTCGTCGATGTAGGTCTCCAGGCCAGTGCCAAGCCCGTACCATCCGGGAATGATACATCGTGCCTGCGTCCACGAGAAGACCCACGGAATCGCCCGGAGGTCCTCGACAGTCCGCTCGCCCGAACGCGAGGCAGGCCGTGAACCGAGATTGAGGTCTTCGATGACCGTAATCGGCGTCGCTTGCTCGAAGTACGAGACGAACCCCTCTGTTTCCAGCAAGTCCCGGTAGGCGTCGTGGGCGGCGCCGGCAGCCGTTTCGAGTGGCCCGTGCCACGCCTCGGGTGCGCCGTTGCCTTCGTTGGCAACAGCTCGATAGCGGGCTCGCATCTGTGCGTTGAGCATCTGTTCGCAGTTGCGCTGGGCTATCCGTGGATTGCCGTACTTTTCGGCGATAGCCTCGCCCTGTTCGGTGAATTTTACCTCGCCCGTGACCGTTTCCGTCGGCAGCGCAAGCAAGGCCTCGTTCATCGAGCCACCACCGCGGGAAATCGATCCGCCGCGGCCGTGGAACAGGCGCAGGTTGACATCGTGGTCCGAACAGATGGCGGCGAGTCGCTTCTGGTTGCGGTGGAGTGACCAGTTCGCCGCCAGAAACCCGTTTTCCTTGTTCGAGTCCGAATAGCCAAGCATGACCTCCTGAACGTTGTCGCGGGCCTCGATTGCAGCGGCGTAGGCCTCGTTCTCGAATAGCGTCCCCATGATTTCCCTGGCCCCCGACAGCGCTGACTCGGTTTCGAGCAGCGGAACGACATCGAGGCCACAGTGGCCGGGGAGGTCGACGACACCAGCCTGGTCGGCTAAAAACAGCACCTCGAGGACGTGACTCGGCGTCTCGGTCATGCTGATGCAGTAGGTGTCGATGGCGTCAGCGCCGTACTCACGTTGCCAGTCCGCCAGCGCGTCGAATCGCCGGAGAACCTTCTCCGTCGTCCCCTCGAACCCCGAGTGTGCGCTGACATCGACGACTGGTTCCGACTGCAGGATGGCGTCAGTGAGTGTCTCGACGCGGGCCGATTCCTCCATCGACCGGTAGTCGACGCCCACGCTGTCGAACACGTCGGCAACGGTTTCGGTGTGGTTTTCCTGATGGTCGCGAAGGTCGAGACTTGCGAGGCTGAATCCGAAGGTGTCGACCTGTCGAGCAACTGGGTCGACGGCGGCCGCGGCAATCACGTCGGCACCGTCGGCCCTGAGGCTGGTGGCGATTGATTCGATATCGGTGAGCAGTTCCTCGGCGTCGGCGTACCCGCCCTGCCGAACGTCGGCAACTCGCTCGATGCGTTCGCGCATAAGCTTCAATTTCTGGCGAAACGGCTCGTTCGGATACCGCTGTTCGACTTCGTCCGCGAGGCCAGGGAGTCGTTCCTTGTCAGCGTCGAGACGTGCAGTGAATTCCTCACCCACACTGAAATCCCGGTCGTCTTGACTCAACCTCCCCGAGAGTTCCTTCAGTTTCTCGCGGTAGCGGTCGAGGACAACCGTCCGCTGTCGGTCTAACGTCTCGGCCGTCACCTCCGGTGTGACGTAGGGATTTCCGTCCCTGTCGCTGCCAGCCCACGAGCGGAACTCGAACAGTTTCGGGACCTCCACGCCAGGGTAGTGTTCCTCGAGCGCGCGTTCGAGTTCCTCGTAGACATCTCCGACCACGTCGAAGAGCACGTTCTCCAGATACCACTGGACGTTGAGTGCCTCGTCGGTTACTTCGGGGCGGCGGTCTCGAATCTGTGGCGTCTGCCAGAGACTCGTCACCTCCGCCGTTAGGTCGCGGTTGAGCGACTGCTGTTCGCGTTCTGTGAGCCGTCGCTCGTCGAGTGTCTCGATTGTGTCGGCAACCGACCGGAGCTTCGCTTTCACAGTCTTGCGCCGTGCCTCGGTTGGGTGTGCGGTGAACGTCGGCTGGATAAGCGTGTCCGCAAGTATGCGCTCAACTGTTTCAGCGTCCGCCCCCTCGGCTGCCAACTGCTCGACTGCTGCGGCGAGGCTCTCTGGTAGTGTCCCGTCATCCATTCTCTCTCGAATTGCTCGTACCCGTTCGCGTTCTTCGGCGAGATTAATGAGCTCGAAGTAGGTCGTGAACGCGCGAGCGACAGTCTCCCCACTCTCGACGTCGAGTGCTGCCAGTTCTGCTTGGAGGGCGGCCCTAGATTTGGTCTCACCGCGCCGGTAGTCGATGGCCTCTGTCCGGACGCGTTCGACAGTCGCGAGTGCGTCTGCTGATGCCTGCTCAGACAGAACGTCGCCGAGCACGGTGCTCAGTTCGCGAATGTCCTGTTCAATTCCCCGTGTATGCAGTGACATACACTAGCACTGTCCCG
>JAQCNR010000466.1 GCA_028274925.1 Halovenus sp. | reverse complement strand
AGTGCCTCGGCGGGCACCTCCGCACCGAGAATATTCATCTCGCCGGTCGTCAGCGTCCCGGTCTTGTCGAAGACAATCGTGTCGGTTTCGCGAAGACGCTCGAACACCGTCTCGTCGAAGACGATGATCCCGTGGCTGATGGCTGCCTCGATGCTCCGGGCCACCGACAGCGGTGTCGACAGCGCGACGCCCCACGGATTGACTACAAACAGCACTGCGAGTCCCGCGAGCACGGTCGTAATCACGCCGCCGCCGAGCGCCAGCGTCACAGCACTGACGACCAGCGCCACAACGAGCACCACCGGAATCACTCGTTCGGAGAGACGGTCGCTCCAGCGCTGAATCCCGTGTGTCGAACTCTGCAGGTCCCAGACCGAGGTCGTGAGGGCGTCGAGACTGCTCGTCGGCGGGTCACCAACGCGGATTGTCGCGCCGTCGTCGGTGACAATCGACCCGCCGAGTAACTTTTCGCCCTGCTCTTTACGCACGGGTAACGACTCCCCAGTGACGACGGCCTCGTCGACGGTACAACTCCCAGATTCGAGCGTGCCGTCAACCGGCACACGCTCGCCCTCTTTGACCAGCACACGGTCGTTCGGTTCGAGTGCTTCGATATCGACTTCCTCAGGGGTTCCGTCTGCACTGTAGCGGTGGGCGTCTGTGACCTGCGAAACGGTCAGTTCCGTGAGCAGGTCGACCGCCCGTTGTTTGGTCAGTGATTCGTAGAAAATCATCGCAACGACGACGCCGGCAATCAAGATGGTCAAGTCGTAGAAAATATTGAGGTTGCTGGAGAGGAAGGCGAGCGTTCCGTAGACGTACGCACTGGTGATCGTCAGTGCAGCCAGCAAGTCGAGATTCGGCTGGCGCATGACGATACTCACGTACGCTCCCCTGAGCAACGGTAATCCGGTAAAGAAGAGCACGACGCTTGTGAGAACGACGAACAGCGGCAGGATGAGCAACGCATCACCCGGGCCGGCCCCGCCGGAGAAAAAGGCAAGATCACCGGTGCCGAGGAGGTCCATGAGGTGGACCGGGTAGACGACGGCAACGTAGGGCAGCATCATCGTAATGCCGAACAGAATCCCGGCGGCGTAGCGGTAGCCGAGCATATCGTCTAACTGCCGGTCATCCCACCGTCTGTCGTGGACATCTGCCACCGTGACGAGTTCCTCTCGTGGGACGACACTGTAGCCAACAGTTGTCAGCGACGTTTCGAGTTCTTCAATTGAGACCTCATCGGGAGCGTATTCGATTCTGATCGTTTCCGTCACGTAACTTGCAGCAGCCCCGACGACGCCATCTTCGTTCGTCGCGCGCCGTTCGAGAAAACTCTCACAGGTCGAACAGTGCATCCCGTCGATGTGGAGATACACCGCTTCGAGTCCGTCGCCCAGACTCTCTGCTGGCTGACTCTCGGCCGTGGATGGCTCTCCGTCGAGCGTTCGGTCGACCTGCTGACAGCCAGGCGAGCAGTAGTGGCCGTCGGCCGTCGCCGTTGCACCGAGTGGTTCTTGACAGAGCCGACAGGTCGCTGGGTCTGAACTCATCTCTGTGGGGCCAACCGCAGACTACCTGTTCCTTGCTAACACTACTACATAAATGGTCGGCGTCAACGTGGCTTCCGGACTGTCAGTCACCGTGGCCGGGGTAGTCTCGCTCGAAGCGCCCTTCGAGTTCCTCGGTGTCGAACTCGACGATGACCGGACGACCGTGTGGGCAAGCGTAGGGGTTGGCACACTCCTCCAGTGCGTCCAGTAGGTCGACAACCGAGCCGTCGGTGAGGGAGGTGTTACCGGTGACCGAGGGATAACACGCCAGGTCCGCGAGCAGTTCGTCAGCGGCGGCGTCGACAGTCGCCGCTGGGGCCGCCTCACCCCCCACGAACTCGCCGAGCACGTCACGGAGAAGGTCCGGGTCGGCCGCCTCGGCAACCAGCGAGGGAACGGTCGTCAGTTCGATAGTCCGGTCGTCCACGAGCGTTGCACGGAAGCCCAACATTGCCAGTGCCTCCTCGTGGGATCTGAACAACTCTGTCTCTCGCGCTGTCAGTTCCATCTCGACCGGAGTGGCAAGCGCCTGTGTGGTCACCTCGCCGGTCAGTGACTCCCGGAGTCGTTCGTAGTTGATCCGCTCGTCGGCAGCGTGCTGGTCGATCAACACCATCCCGTCAGCTGTCTCGGCGACAATGTACGTCTCCTGTAACTGCCCGAGAATCCGCATCGACGGTAGCGAGTCGAACTCCCTGTCGCTCGGCGAACTCTCGACGAGGCGGCGCTGTTCGCCAGCCTCAAAATTCGGTCCAGTAGTTGTATCGCGCTCCTCTCGCGAGGTGGCTCGCTGTCTGTCTGGCGTTGCTGGGCCAGCGTCCGCCTCACGCTCGTTCGTGTCCCCACCGCCTCGGATGCTGTCGGTCTCCGCTGGTTGTTCGCTCGCTCCCAGAGTACTGCTCTCGGACTGGCTGTCCAAACTCGACGCCTGCTCCTCGGCCGTGACTGAGGCGGACGTTCTTGTGCTGCTCTCCGATGAGTCACGCTCGACAGTCTGTTCGTCGGCCGCCTCGCCTGGTTGGCTCTCGCTGGTTTGTGGCTCGATTGTCGCCTGCTCGGCCGCGGAGACGCCCCGTGGTGCGGAACTTCGCACCAGCCCCTCCCGGAGCAGTGTGGACTCGACAGCCTCCGAAATCTGGTCGCTGACAGCCTCTTCGGCAGCGAAGCGAACCTCGAGTTTCCGGGGATGGACGTTTACGTCGACGCTCGCAGGGTCGAGTTCGAGAAAGACGACGGCGAAGGGGTAACGGTCCGACGCCAACTGGCCACCGTAGGCCTCGAACACCGCATCCCGGACGGTGTTGGCAGTAACATACCGGCCGTTGACGAACGTCGAGCAGTACGCGCGACTCGCTCGATTGGTCTCTGGATGGCTCACCAGCCCGGAGATACCGTCGAGCGGCCCCTCAGAATCGCCGTCAATTTCGATCATCGACTCTGCGACTTCGCGGCCGTAGACCGAAAGCACAGTTTCGCGCAGGTCACCGGTGCCGTTGGTTGCGAACGTCTCACGGCCGTCGTGTTCGAGTGTCACCGCCACGTCGGGGTTCGCCAGCGCGTAATTCGTGACAATCCGGTTGATGTGGTCGAACTCCGTCGACTCCTGTTTCAGATACTTCCGCCGTGCCGGCACGTTGTAGAACAGGTCTTCGACCTCCACAGTCGTCCCTTCGGGACAGCCCGCTGGTGAGACGCCGGTCACCGCACCACCCTCGACGGTGAGCTCTGAGCCGGTGGCCCCGCCGCGCGGGCGAGTCGTTATCGTCAGGCGCGAGACAGCGCCGATTGCGTGCAGCGCTTCCCCCCGGAACCCAAGCGTCCCCACCCCAGATTCGAGGTCGTCGATATCACCAATCTTGCTGGTCGTGTGTTCTTCGACGGCTTGGCGAACAGTCTCTTCGGACATCCCGGCGCCGTCGTCGCTAATCCGGAGGTACTGTGCCCCGCTGCCCTCGACAGCCACAGTCACCCGTGAGGCGTCGGCGTCGATGGCGTTTTCCAGCAGTTCCTTGACTGCCGACGCGGGGCGCTCGACCACTTCGCCGGCCGCAATTCGCTCGACGGTCTGGGCGTCGAGTTCGGTTATCTCCTGGCTCATATCCGCTGTTACCCCGAATCGGAGGGCGACGGACTTCAGACTGCCGACTACCAGCCCCGAACAGCGGGGCTTTTGGGCGTGGATAGCCCATCTATGGGTATGACTATCTCGGACGGAGACGTCGTGGAAATCGAATACACGGGTCGACTCGAAGATGGAACGCTGTTCGACACCTCGGACCGCGGCCTCGCCGAGGAGACTGGACTGGCGTCAGAGCATCCCGACCGGGCCTACGAACCGCTGACGGTCAACGTCGGCGAGGGCAAGGTAATCGAAGGACTCGAAGAAGCACTCCGTGGACTCTCCGAGGGTGAGTCGACGGCTGTCAAAATCCCACCAGAGAAGGCTTACGGCCCGTACCAGCAGTCCCGCGTGGCCGAATACGACCGCGACGCATTCGAGAAGATGCTAAGTGACCACGACATGGACGGCGACCTCGAAATCGGGTTCGAGGTAGAGGGTAAAGAGTCCGGGTTGCCCGGCGAAGTGACCGAGAT
>JAQCNR010000465.1 GCA_028274925.1 Halovenus sp. | reverse complement strand
CTCTCGGTCGCCATTTCGCTCGTGATTGGGCTGGTACTTGTCCGGGGATATCGTCGTGGCCCGGGGCACACCGGTATGCTGTGGCTCGCGGTCGGATTGCTGCTGTTGACGACCATCCCTGAACTGTTGCGGATCGTGGTTCCGACTGTCACGGATATCGGCACCACTGGGCGGTCCCTGCTGGTCAGCAGCGCCGAAGTAACTGGTCTCGGTGTGATACTCGTGACAGTGTACGGCGGGGTGCGAGAATGAATCTTGTCGCGTTGCCCGGTGCAGAACTCGTAACGCCGAGCCGGGTCGCGATTGCTTCGCGGGGCGTCACGGCGGTGATCGGGATCCTCGTCGCGCTGCTGGCTTACCGTGGCTATCGTCGCAATGATATCCGAAAGATGCGCGCACTAGCGGTTGGGATTGCGCTCCTGACAGCTGGCGTGTTCGTCGCTGCCACGGTGACCGAGTACGCGGGTGGCGGCGCAGGGACCGTGCTACTGGCACGTGGGACAGTAACCATCACTGGCCTCTGTGCTGTGCTGTACGCGTTGGTCTACGCGTAATTCGTTCCGTCCCGCTGTATCACACACCGCATACAGCGAGGAATATCGTCACACAGGGGACGAATCAAAACCCACCGCTCTCACCTGCTTCCTGCAACCTGATGTGGGTCAGGTGTTCGTTATGGACGAGTCTCGTCAACTGGGTGCTACTCGACGATTACTTTTCCTTCCATCCCGGCTGCCTCGTGCGGAATGCAAAAATATTCGTGGGTGCCTGTGGTCTCGAATGTGCGGACGTACGACTGCCCTGACTGGACGTACCCGACGCCGTTCTCCCAGCCCTCACGGGCCGCGGACTCGGAATCGAAGTCACCCGACGCCCAGTAGCTCGCCGCCTCGGGAATACTATCTTCGTACGCTGAGACCGAGTGGGCCTCACCACCGGCATGCGTCCATGCCACGGTATCACCCTGCTGGATCGTTAGTGACTCCGGATCGAAGGCGACGGCGTTCATATCAACGACATGGTCCGCATCATCTGGGGTTCCCTTGACGACGTTCGGCCCGCCCTCAACATCGGCTTCCTCGTTGTCCTCTTCGCCGCCATCGGCACCCGCGGCGTCAACGGGCGGCGCGGCTTCGACTGCACCAGCGACGGCGAACCCGCCCGTGCGGGCCATCGCGGCGTACCGCTCGGCCCCGTCGCTACTGCCCGACTCAAGCCCCGACAGGTAGGATTCGAGCGCAGCCTCGAAGCTCTCGTAGGTGTCGTGATCAGCTTCTTCGAGGGCCTCATGCACCTCGGCCTGCTCGAAGTGGGCGAAGGCATCGCTCATCATGGCTGCCGCAGGCTCGCTCGCGCCGCCGGCCTCGGTGATTGCGTACGCGGAGGCGACGGCCTCGTCGTTGAACGGTTTCGCTTTAGCGTATACGTCACCCCCGTCGTCGGCAGCCGTCTGGACTGCACCAAGAGCGGCTTCGAACGACTCGTAGCGCTCCGCGTCGGCCTCCTCGATAGCCTCGTGATAGCCGGCAGCTCCGGCCTCGAAGTGCGCGAACGCACCGCTGACGATGGTGCTTGCCCGGTCAGCCTCTCCAAGCGCGGCGATACCTGCGGCGTCGAAGCCGCGGGCAGCCATGTAGCCAGCCTCAGCACCGCTGGCGAGCGCTGCGCTGTGTTCGGCCTCGAAGTCGAGAAGGGTGTCGAGCACGCCCTGATGATGCGTGTCGACGGCATTGCTGTCGTCGTCTTCGTCGGCCGTGATGAGCGCGCTGAGGTGCTCTTCCTCGAAGGTTTCATACAGCGACTCGCTGGTGTCCTCAAGCGTTTCGTGGAACTCCAGTTCATTGGCCTCGAATCGCCCAAAGAGTCCCTCGGCGATGCTCGCCGCCGCGTCGGCCTCGCCCTGTTGGTACCGTTCGTAGGCGTCTTCGAATCGCGCACGGAAGAAGCCGGACTGCAGCAGTGGAGCGTTGCCACCGGCGAGAATATCGATCCCTGTTCGGAGATTCTCGTCAATAGTTGCGACCGCGTCGTCGATCCCGCTGTCGTCTCCCTCGTCAATCCCGGTCTGTAATGACTCAAGCCCGGACTCGAAGGTCTCGTAGGCGTCGTGGTCTGCCTCCTCTAGTGCCTCGTGTGCACGGGCGCCCTCGAAATGGGCGAACACATCGCTCGCCATCGTTGCTGCCGTGTCGCTGTCGCCGTTGGCCGCAACCCAGTGGGCGTCGTAAGCGCGTGCCCGGTACAGGTTCAGCGCGGCGGCGTGGGCGTAGTCTGTGCTTGGGCCGCCGATGGTCGAGAGCGCGGCAGCATCCCAGCCCAGCCCCTGCAGAGCGGCCATATGGGCTGCTCCAGCGACGTTGGCGCTGGCAACCGCATGGAGACCCTGTGTTGCGGCCCCGAACGCTTCGGACCCGGCATCCGAGGCTTCGGATTTGTCTCCGGCCTCGACAGCAGTCGCCGCCCGGTCAAGGGCATCGACGACACCGTCTGCGGCATCGGTATCGGCGTCGGCAATCATGTCGTACAGGCCTTTGTCCTGGAACTTCGTTCCAATCTTGTTGTACTCAAGCGTGGCATCGTCAAGCGCGTCCGTGGCGAGTAGTACGTCAACATCCTTGATGTGAACGCCCATCACAAGCGCGGTGAGCTGCTTGACTGTCTCCTCGCTGGTGAGTTGGGTCTGCGCGCCACGGAGATGCTTGTCAGCGTCTTTCATCGCGTCGTGGGCAGCATCGAGGTCATCACTCTCAAGCGCGCTCCGGAGGTCACTCAGCGCGGTTTCGAATCCCTCGTAGTGTTCTTCGTCAGTGTCCTCGAGCCTCTCGTGGGCGTTGTTCTCGCCGGAAGCACTCTCGAATCGCTCGAAGATGTCGCCAAGGACACTCGCTCCGGCGGCATACTCCTCGGCGTGACCGAGGATCACGGGGTCACGGAGTCGCGTGCGAATGGCGTTCCACTCGGCGACGATGCCGAGGTCTGCTGCTGGGATTGCTGTCTCGCCGTCCTCACCCATCGCTTGCTCGCCTGTCCCGTTACAGCCAGCAAGAGCTGCAGTTGCGAGTACTGTGCCTGTCGTCTGCAACAACCGCCGTCGTGTCTGAACCATAATTTAGGCTAGCCTAAAAGATATAAGAGAGTTACGAATTTTAGGCGAGCCAAAATACAGCCAGTCTATTTTAGGCAGCCCTAATAAATGTGTCTTTCTATTGACTACTACACAGCACAGCACTGCACAGCTTTGCAGCGAATAGCACCGCATAGCACGTCACGGCGGCAATCATCCGAGTCCAATCGCTATAGTCGCATACCGCATGAAAGCGGGTGACGGTCAATTTACAGACTATTCGGATAGCTGACGGTCTCTGATCTCAAACGGGCGGTGTACCATACCACCGGTTTCCCGCGCGCGTCAGTGCCCACCAATGGAGTGGATGTCCACGGTCTACCCCACCAACTCACCAGCGAAAAATAACCGACCGTCGTGTATCTGAGGACGCCGCTGGCGTCCTAAACTAGGTTAGTCGTCAGCGACGGCGGTCGGCGCGCCCGGCTCGGCTTCCAGCTCGCTCGGCGATTCGGACACCATCTCGCTGCTCCACGACAGTTCCCTCTCGTAGTGGAAGGCCTGATGCTCCTGTGTGGGGTCGACGACCGTCAGTGAGAGCCAGTCGTTGTCGAGCAGCGTCGTGAGTTCGTCGTGGTCGGCGAGGATCTCCTCGACGTTCTCGACCGGCGCGTGAACGACCGTCGAGAGACGCAACGGCTGGTGGTACGGATCGTCGGGCGCGGTCGCCACCGACTGCGTCGGCAGCCCTGCCAGCAGGTCGCCGCCGTTACCCTGATAGACGCCGACGTTGCCGACCGGGTTCTGGGTGATCTTCGAGCCGCT
>JAQCNR010000460.1 GCA_028274925.1 Halovenus sp. | reverse complement strand
GAGGACAGCGAGTAGCAAATACTTCAGGGCACTCTGCATGATGCGGCCCTCTGCTCTCGACTCGCCGCTATCAGAAATAACGAACGGCGACCCAGTCAGGCCACTGAGCGCTCCACCAGACAGTGAGTCACCGCCGGCGAGAGTGTACTGCTGGCCGTTGGCGTTCAAATTCGACTCACGGGAGGGCACTGCCGTTCCCGCAACGTAGACTTGTTCGTCGACATCGAGTCGCGAAACCGTCTCTCGTATATCCGACGTGTGGTCGTAGCTGGTCGACTCCTCCAGAAAGAGGTCGGCGTCGTCGGGGTTGACGAGCACGTCCCCGTGTTCAGATTCGATGGTGAACGGCGTTGACTCGGCCTCGTCTGTGGTTGTCCTCCACTCCGCGGTGTTGTCTTCCGGGTCGTGGTCGTCGTTTCGGTGCTCTCGCTTGTATTCGTAGACGAGAGCCTCTCCGTCTCCCTTCGGTGGGTCGACCGTCGTCTGATGAACCGTCGCCGTACCTTCAATTTCGACCAGTCCAGAGCCGGTTACAGGCCCGGCTGAGGACTGTTTGAGCTGAGTCCACGCACGCAAGCGGCTGACGCCAATGACGAACGTAATTCCAAATATCAGTACTCCACTTCCGAGGCCAGCGACCAAGAGCAAATCTACCATTATTGGCCAGTGACAAGAACTGCCTACTTATTTCTTTTGCAGAATATCTCCTTTGTCGATGGGTTGTGGAATTGTGGCTTCTGAACACGCTGAGAAACCAGAATTAGCTACTTGCTGGCGTCAGTAAATCTATTAAGAAGTACGTAGTACCGATGCTCTTTCATTTCGACGTAGACATCGAACCCAAAGACACAATCGGCTTCGTTGCGATAGCAGGTCTATGGAGACGTGGCGCTTTCTCGTGTCGATGGCGATTTTGCTCGTTGTCTATGGTGTCGTCGTGACAGCACTCGGCGACCCACCGAGTCCGCTCCAGTTCGCGCTTGCGGCGGTGTTCGCCGTGATTGGGCTGTACGTCAGCGATAAACTCGTCCAGCGACGGGTCGAACAGGAAGAGTGATTACTGGAATGTTCGGCTGACTCCACCCTCGTCAGGGCCAGTCGTGTCGCGGGTGCTGAACTGCTCTTCCAGTTGCTCGTAGCGCTCGCGCGTGGCCTCGTCGACGCTCGCCACAACCTCCGTGAGCGCGTCCTCGAAGTGGTCGCTGGTGATGCGGACGTTGCCAACGGAGTCGTCGACGTCGTCGGGGTCGACAGAGCCGATGAACTCCCGGGTGGCAGCCATCGTCGCTTCTCGGGTTAGCGCTTCGAGGTCCGCGCCGACGTAGCCCTCAGTCTTCCGGGCCAGTTGGTCGAGGTCAACATCGTCCGCGAGCGGTTTGTCGCGGGTGTGAACCTCGAGGATATTCCGCCGACCTTCTTCGTCCGGCACCGGCACGTGGATGTGACGGTCCAGTCGACCGGGCCTGACCAGCGCGGGGTCGATGAGGTCTGGTCGGTTCGTCGTGGCAATCACGACAACATCTTCCAGTTTCTCGAGTCCGTCGAGTTCGGTCAGTAGCTGTGAGACGACTCGCTCGCCTACTCCCGAATCGCCGCTGTTCTGTCCGCGCTTGCCGGCGATGGAGTCGATTTCGTCGAAGAACACCACAGTTGGTGCGTTCGAGCGAGCCTTCTCGAAGACCTCTCGGACTCCTTTTTCAGACTCGCCGACGTATTTGTTGAGCAGTTCCGGTCCCTTGATAGAGATAAAGTTGCTCTGTGACTCGTTTGCGATTGCCTTGGCGAGTAGCGTCTTCCCGGTTCCCGGTGGACCGTACATCAGGACACCCTTTGCGGCCTGCATATCCATCTGCTCGAAGACCTCTGGGTACTCCAGTGGCCATTGGATGGCCTCACGGAGCCGTTCCTTGGTCTCTTCGAGTCCGCCGACGTCCTCCCAGGTAATATCCGGTACTTCGACGAAGACTTCTCGCAGCGCGGATGGTTCGATCCCTTTCAGCGCGTGTTTGAAGTCCTGTTCGGTGACCTGTAACTGCTCGAGGGTCTCGGCGTCGATTTCGTCCTCTTCGAGGTCGAGCTCTGGTCGGATTCGTCGCAGTGCGTTCATCGCCGCTTCCTTGCTGAGTTGGGCGATATCTGCGCCGACGAAGCCGTGGGTGCTCTCTGCGTAGCGGTCGAGGTCGATTCCGTCGACCAGCGGCATTCCGCGGGTGTGGACCTGCAGGATCTCCTT
>JAQCNR010000450.1 GCA_028274925.1 Halovenus sp. | reverse complement strand
ACCACTTCGAGGAGCCCCAACCGCTCGAAGGAGCAACCGTCGATATCGAAGGTGTTGGCTCACCCATCCCGACCGACGAGAACGGCGAGACACAGGCCCGCCTGCCGGTCAACGACAACTACGAGGTGAGCATTCTGCTGGACGGCTATCAGGAGACGACGACGACGCTTCGACTCGACCAAGAATCGACTGCAATCGAACTCCAGACCCAGCGTGACCCCTCGATTAGCATCAACCAGCTCCAGAACGCGATTGTCGTCGGCCAGCCGACACAGGTCACAGTAACGAACGCGTACGACGAACCTGTCGGCAACGCCCGTGTGTCACTGAACGGCGAAACCGTCGGCCGGACTGACGCACAGGGCCAGATTGTCTTCAACATCACAGAGGCTGGCAGCAACACCATCGAGGCAACGGCGAGGGGGCTGTCTGCCTCGGCGACACTGGAGGGTGTCGACCCGAATGCCACCCCTGACGATGGCACTGACGACTCCGACGATGGCGAGCCAGCAGACGGTGCTGACGACTCCGCGGCGGACGACGGAGGCGACGACGACTCCGGCAGCGCCGACGCAATCGGTCCCGGCTTCGGTCTTCTCGCCGCAGTTGGCGCGTTGCTGACGCTTTCGCTGCTCGCTCGCCGGGCGGAGTAACTGTACTGCCCTTCGGGACGCTTAACTCTCCGGCCGTCCAGTTGTGAGGTATGACTCTCCTCTCGTCCGTTCACGAAGACCATCAGGCCACCTTCGAGCAGCGTGGTGGTCGCAGCGTTGTCGCTGACTACGGCCGTCCAGAGCGCACACACCGCGCGGTTCGTAACGTCGTCGGCGTCATCGAACACGCTGTCGACGTGCTGACCGTCACCGGCGATGACCGCGTCGATTACGTCGACAACGCTGTCTCGAACCACGTCCCTGCCGAGGAAGGCGCTGGTGTCTATGCCCTCCTTCTGAATCCACAGGGCCGCATCCGAACTGAAATGTACGTCTACAACGCTGGCGAACGCCTGCTCGTCGTACTGCCGCCGGGCAAGGGCGACGGAATTGCCGAGGAGTGGCAGGAGAAAACCTTCATTCAGGATGTCGACATCGAGTATGCGACCGACGACTTCGCCGTCTTCGGCGTCCACGGCGCGAAGGCAACCGAGAAAATCGCCAGCGTCTGCAGCGTCCAGACGCCAGACGAGCAACTCACCTTCGTCCGCGGGTCGATGGACCGCGCTGGCGTGACGGTTATCCGGACAGATGGACTGACCGGCGAAGAAGGCTACGAGGTCATCTGCCGGGCCGAGGACGCTCGCAATGTCTTCGATACGCTGGAAAACCGCGGATTGAACGCCGTTCCCTTCGGCTATCGGGCCTGGGATTCGCTCACCCTCGAAGCCGGGACGCCGCTGTTCGAGACCGAACTCGAAGACGAGGTGCCGAACAATCTCGGCCTCCGCAACGCTGTCGACTTCGAGAAAGGCTGTTTCGTCGGGCAAGAAGTCGTCTCCCGTGTCGAGAACCGCGGGCAGGCAACCAAACAACTCGTCGGGCTGACGACCGATGCCGTCCCCGAGGCCGACGCGACGGTCTTTGCTGGCGACGAGACTGCCGGGAAAGTCACTCGCGCCTGCGAGAGTCCAATGCTGGAGACGCCTGCTGCGCTCGCACTGCTGGACCGCGACGTGGCGACCACAGTTGCAGACGCAGAGCTTGCTGTCCGTGTCGACGGCGAAGAGCTGCCTGCAGATGGGCAGCGACTCCCGTTCATCGAGGGTTCGGATGAGTCCGCACGGCTGCCAAGCTACTGAATACGCGTCACTGGTCGGGTAGCAAGCAGGGACCGACGCGAAAAACTCAGCTCTGTTCGATGTCTTGCCACTTGTCGTTGAACATCTGTGGCGTCTCGTTCGTGTTGAACGGGTCGAAGGTCCGCGGCGCGGTGCGTGTTGTCAGGCGTGGTCGTTCTGTCGGGGTCTGTGCTGCGGTCGGGGTTCGTTTGGTGCTCATAGGTTTGGGTTGTGTGGTCAGCGAATAATCAGCGGGCGAGACAATCGTCTACTGGTGAAGAAGGCAACGTACAGATACCCCGAGCGCTGTCATTGTATACCTACTTCTATTCCGGTCCTTAATAAATGTTCATGATGGAGGCCGCCGGCTGAGAATTGGGGGAACTCAGCCGACCGTGAGTTCGATATCGTACTCTGTGAGGTTCTCGTAGCCGTCTTCGGTCACGACCAGCAGGTCTTCGATGCGCACGCCGCCAACCTCGGGGTCGTAGAGTCCGGGTTCGATGGTGATGATGTGGCCGGGTTCGAGTGTCTCGCCGCTGTTGGCGACGCTCGGGAGTTCGTGGACATCCAGTCCGACGCCGTGGCCGGTACTGTGGATGAATCCCGTTTCTGTCGTCGGGTCGGTGCGCAACGTCGGCAGGTCGGCGGCTTCGTAGACATCGCAGGCCGCAGCGTGGACCTCGTCAGCTTCGACGCCCGGTTCGACGGCCTCGATTGCGGCTTCGCGCGCGCTGTCGGTCAACTCGAACCACGCTTCGAGACGCTCGCTCGCCTCGCCGTGACAGAAGGTGCGGGTCATGTCTGCGTGATACCGACTCGCCTTGTTCCGCGGGAAGATGTCGATGATGATCGGTTCGTCGGCGAGCAGCGGCCCGCTTCCCCGGTCGTGTGGGTCGGCGGCGTCTGCGCCGCAGGCGACAATCGTCTCGTCCAGCGCACAGCCGTGTCGTAACAGCGTTATCTCGATTTCTTCGGTGACGCGCTCGCTGGTCAGTACCTCGCCGTCCAGCACAAGTTCGCCGTCTGCGTTGGCCTCGGCCGAACTGACCACCTCCTCGGCGCGAGCCATCGCGGTTTCGTTTGCCCGCTGTGCCTCGCGGATGTGTTCGATTTCCTCGGCAGTTTTCGTGGCGCGAACCTCCGTGACCGCCCCTGATTCGTCGGCAGTCACCGTCAGCCCCTGCTCGCGCAGGCCGTCTGCGGTCTGGAGGGGAAAGCGCGGCGGTGTCGCGACTGACTCGACGCCGTACGCGTCGCAAAATTCCGCGAGGACACGACTTCTGGCTTCCGTCGGGCCGTACTCCTGGGCCTTCTCGCTGTAGCCGTAGTCCGAGCCACGCTCGATGGTCGCTGCACGGGCCTCCTTCTTCGCGCGGCCGTACTCCAGACTCCGGGTAAAGAGCAAGCGAATCTCGCCGTCGTACAGCGTAATGAAGGGGTCGGGGGCGTCGAATCCCGAGAGATAATACTGGTCGGCGTCCTCCGAGTCGGCGTCGATGAGGTAGCCATCGACGCCTGCCTCGTCGAGATACTCGTCTAACTCCGTCAGGTCCGGGTTCATACGCCAGCAACGGCTGGCGGACACTTCAATCTCCCCGATGCAGCGCCGACGTTTCCGGCTGTTTATTGGGTCACCGGCCGAACTGTCGGTATGGCTGAGGACTCGACGTCCGGTCCCGACATCGCCGTCGCAGTCGTGGACGCGGAGACGCCGGGCAACGTTGGCTCGATTGCCCGGTCGATGAAAAACTTCGGGCTCTCGGAGTTGTTGCTGGTCGACCCGCCAGAACTCGACCCCGACGGTGAGGCCTACGGCTTCGCCGGTCAGGCCCGGAATGATATCCTTCCGAATGCGACTGAACTCACCTTCGACGAACTCGCCGAGCAGTATCATACCGTTGCCTGCACCGCCACGACCAACGAAGACCCAGAAAACCACGTCCGCTATCCCGCGATTGCGGCCGCTGACCTCCCGGACCACCTCGCTGACACCGACGGCGATATTGCCATCGTCTTCGGCCGCGAGCGAGTCGGCCTGTCGAACGAGGAACTCGCCGCCTTCGATATGATTTGCTCGATTCCTGCCGACGACTCCTATCCGGTACTCAACCTCGCACAGGCTGCGACCATCATTTTCTACGAACTCCGCGCGCTCACTGTCGAGGATACACAACTCCCCGACAATGTCCACCAACTCGCCGACAAACCCTCTGTCGAGCGCGTGCACAACTACTTCGGTGCGTATCTCGACGCTATCGGCCATCCCGAAGAGAAACGAGCGAAGTCGGCGCGGATGTTCCGGCGTGTGCTCGGTCGGGCGCAACTGACGCCGCGGGAGGCGCAAACGTTGCAGGGACTCTTTCG
>JAQCNR010000421.1 GCA_028274925.1 Halovenus sp. | reverse complement strand
CGCGCTGGTGAGCTACGGGCTGGTCTACCTGCTCGTGGGCTGACCGCCCCAGAGTTACTGTTAAACGTAACCCCACCGAAGCAGTAGTATGTCCGGGACTGCGCTCTCTGATTTGCTGTCCGAGCGTCGGCGAAACGCGACGATAGCCTGGCTGCTGTTGGGCATCGCGGCGTTGGCCGGCATCGGAGGTGTCATTGTCACTGGCCCCCTCTGGTCGGTGTTCGCGGTCGTAATCGTCCTGTTGGGGCTCGTGCCGCCGGTCTCCTTCCGCTCCCGGTACGTCATGCTCCCGTGGGAGGTGCTCGCGGTTGCGCTGTTACCGTTGATTGGCATCGCACTCGGAGCCGGCCGGCTGTCGAGCCCACTCGTCTCCTATCTCGCAATCGCGGCAGTCGGGCTGGTCATCGTCGTCGAGCTCGACTCCTTTACTTCGATTCAGATGTCGCCGGGCTTTGCAATCGTGCTCGTCGTCGCCTCGACGATGGCCGCCTCGGCAATCTGGGCGATGCTCGAGTGGTACGTCGCCATCGCTCTCGACAGGAGCTTCGAGCTCACGAACGACGAACTGATGATTGAGTTCATCTACGCCGTCTTCGCGGGCTTTGTTGGGGGCATAATCTTCCGGACGTACTTCAGGCGCTACGTCACCCAAGGCAGACGCGTTCCCGAGGAGTTCGAGGACACCGTCGAGGGGGTTCACCATGTCGACAATTAGTCGGATACTGCCCAGCGAGCGGCGGCAACGGCAGCTAACGAGGGCGATGGAACTGCTGTTAATCGGGCTGTTGTTCATCGGTATCGACCGTGGCAGCGTCGGCATCATCGTCAACACGGCTGCGTCGCTGGTGGTCGTCCAGTTGCCGGCGTTTCTCGAGCGCGACTACGACTTGGTGATGAGCCCCCAGCTCGTGCTGTGGATTACCGCCGCGGCCTTCCTGCATGGAATCGGAATCGTCGGAATTCCGGGCGTGACGCGGTCGTTCTACACCAACATCTGGTGGTGGGACCACCTCACACACTCGCTGTCGGCGTCGGTCATCGCCGCGGCCGGGTACGCGACAGTCCGGGCCGTCGACCTGCACTCGAACGAGGTCGAGATTCCCGGGCGGTACGTCGGGGTCATCCTGCTGATTTTCGTGCTCGCGTTCGGCGTCCTCTGGGAACTACTCGAGTTCGCAATCGGCGTCACTGCCGACCTGCTCGATACCAAGGGGATTCTCACGCAGTACGGCATCGAGGACACCCTCAAAGACCTCACGTTCAACACGATGGGTGGAATCATCGTCGCAGTCTGGGGCGGAATCTACCTGTCTGACCTCTCGACGGCGATTAGCGAGAAACTCGGCACGTGAGCCCGTAACCTCTTTTTTGCTGGCCGACAAGATATCTGGTATGAATGGAATCATCGTCATGTCGATTCTCGGTGTCTTTCTGTTGTTCATCTTCTTCGTCTTCCTGATGCTCCGGCGAACGACACAGGAGTTCAAGCGGGGCATGAAAGGCGAATAAGACCCAAAAGCGGTTTGATGGTTGCCGCCCTTCGAACAGCATATGGATCCACGTGTCCGCGAACACGCTGAGGTCATCGCAACGCACTCTGTCGATCTCTCTGAAGGCGACAACGTTGTCATCGCCGCGCCGCCCGCGGCCGACGACCTTGCTGTTGCCCTGCACGAGGTCATCGGCGAGCACGGCGCAAATCCGGTCGCACTGAACGGCAACGACCGATTCAGCCATGCATTCCTGCGCTCGCGCGAAGACAACTTCGAGACGCCTGCGCACGAACTTGCACTGATCGAGGAAACGGACGTGTTCATCGCAGTCCGGGCCAACGAGAACGTCACCGAGACGAGCGACGTCAGTCCGGAGACAAACGCCGCCTACTCACAGGCCAAACAGCCGATTCTCGACGAGCGACTCTCGAAACGCTGGTGTCTCACGCAGTACCCCGCGCCGGCAAACGCACAACTCGCAGAGATGAGCACACCTGGCTACGAGAACTTCGTCTGGGACGCCATCAACAAGGACTGGGAGGCCGTCCGCGAACACCAACAGCAGATGGTCGAGATTCTCGACCCGGCCGACGAAGTGCGCATTGTCTCCGGCGAGACAACCGACGTGACGATGTCGGTCAGCGGGAACCCGACGCTCAACGATTACGCCGAGAAGAACCTCCCCGGCGGCGAGGTGTTCACCGCGCCGGTCCGCGACAGCGTCGACGGCGAGGTGTTGTTCGACAAGCCGCTGTACCATCAGGGCCGGGAAGTGACCGATGTCTACCTCGACTTCGAGGACGGCGAGGTCGTCGACCATGCCGCGGAGAAAAACGAGGACGTGCTGACGAACGTGTTGGAAACCGACGACGGCGCGCGGTATCTCGGCGAACTCGGAATTGGGATGAACCGCGACATCGACCAGTTCACCTACAATATGCTGTTCGACGAGAAGATGGGCGATACGGTCCACATGGCCGTCGGCCGGGCCTACGGTGACACCGTCGGCGAGAACAACGAACAGAACCAGAGCGCGGTTCACGTCGACATGATTGTCGACATGAGCGAAGACTCCCGCATCGAAGTCGACGGCGAAGTGGTCCAGCGGAATGGCACCTTCCGGTTTGAGGACGGCGAGTTCTGAGCGGGAGCGCGGTTCGGAGCGAGCGACGCGAGTGAGAACCGCGAATCCGAACGGGGAGGAACGACCCGTGAGGACAGCGAAGAACTCGAATCGGAACGGCGAACGGAGTGAGTCGTGAAGACGGCTTCGAGGAATAGCGCGGTTCGGAGCGAGTTATCACGAGCCGTGTACACACTCAACACGGCCAAGAGAGAACCTCTTGCTTTTATTTTTGGCGAGGCGACCAGCGTGTATGGTCGAGCAAGGAACAACGGTGTCGTCGATAGACGCAAACCTCTTCGTGACAGTGTCGGGGCCGCCAGGCTGTGGTGCAACCTCGCTGTGTACGCGGCTGGCGGAGGCACTCGACTGTCCGTACGTTTCGGGGGGAGAGATTTTCCGAGAACTGGCGGAGGACCGCGGGATGGGGCTGACCGAGTTGAGCGCGAAGGCACAGGAATCGGACGATATCGACCGTGAACTGGACCAGCGCCTGCGCTCGATTGCGGAGAAGTGGGGGGCCTCGAACAAGCCGTTCGTGCTGGAATCGCGGCTGGCAGGCTGGCTCGCCGGAGAACGAGCCGACCTCCGAATCTACCTGAACGCACCGGAAGAAGTCCGGAAAGTGCGAATTAGCGGCCGCGAAGAAACTGCCGCTGAGATGAGTGTCCGAGAAGTCAACGAGGCTGGCCGCTACGAGACCTACTACGATATCGACCTCGACGACCGGACATTCTACGACATGCACATCAACACCGCCCGCTGGAGTCAGGACGGCGTGTTCAACATCGTCGCCGCCGCAATCGAGGGCTACGACCCCGAAACTGACGAGGGGTCGTTCCCGACGCCGCCGGTCGACCTATAACTCGAAGGTAACTTCGCGCTCGGTCTGGACCTGTTCCGGGGGGATTGTCCGCCCGTCGACTTCGACAGCCTCGCCGCTTGCGAGGCGGCCGAACTCCGGCCCTTCTGAGAGCCCGAACGTCTTCGCTTTCTCCGGGTCGAACTGCTCCGTACGGGCAACGACGCGGTCCTCGGAGCGCTGAATCTCGTCGTAGCGCGCTTCGAGCACCGCAACGAGGTCATCGAGAACTGTCTCGCGGTGGCGCTCATCGGCGAGGGCGACTGCCCCCGTCGGGCGAGTGCCACCTTCCTCGGTCTGGAAAGCAAGCGCTCGCTCGCCGAGGAGTTCGGTGACACGCTCGCGGTCGATTCCAGACGCTTCCTCGACTAACTCCTCGGGCAGCGAGAGGGCAGTAAAATTAGTTCCTTCGTGAGTAGTTGCAGTACTGCCGAGTCGCAGACCCATAGCGATGGGTCCAAGTTCGGTTTCGAGTGTCTCGACGAGGTCGAGGGCAACACCATCAGTTTCGCGGACCCACGTCTCCGAGACGGCGCGATACCCAGCGTCCTCGATAGCGTCGACCAGTTCCGGCCGGTCGCCGTCGACGAGACCGTAGGCGGCGCGACTCTGCTCGAAGGCCTGTTCGATGACAGACTGTTCTGCCGAGGCCGGGACCGCGTCGAGGCCCCAATCAACGCCGACGTGGCCGACGCACCACCCTGTCTCGCGGACGACGCGCTCGAATCGTGGGGTGTAGTGGCCGCCGCCGAAGCCAGCGAGATGACGGCGGCGGTCGTTGCTGTTGGTTGGACGGTCGGCGGGAACGTCGCGCAGGTCGAGGATTGCACGGGCGGCCGCGCGGCAAGCGGCCTCGTCCTCCCACTGTGACTCCGCACTGCCAACTTCGACGAACATCGAGGGCGCGCCGACTGTTGTCGGGCCGTGGTGTGTTCCTTCCATCCCAACTTCGTACTCCTCGGGAGCGTGTTCACGGAGCGCGTCGAGGACAGCGCTGTGGGCGTTCGGACAGGCCCGTGCAAGTTCGTTGTCCTCGCCGCCGTGTTCAGCGGGGCCGAAATTGCCCGTGTGGTGTGCAGTCAGCAGCGGTCCTGTCTCGCCGCTGTGGCGGGAGGCAAAGACGAGCATGTCCGGGTCGTCGAATACCTCGGCAGGCCGGTCGAGGTCGAGATGCCAGTCCTCGAACTCGCGGATTGTGGCGCCCTCCGTCCGGTAGACGGTTCCACCGCCGTCGGCGTCGGGGCGGCTGTCGTCGATTGCCTCCGACCACTCGGCGACTGCTCGCAGTTGCTCACCGATAGTGACAGCGGCAGAATCTGCACGAGAGACGACGATACCGAGCATACCACGATTCGGAGACTCTCGGCCGAAAAGGTTGCTATCCGCCCGTCACGACTTGGCTGTCTGTGATACGAGATATGATACGTCGGTAGAATGTTCCTACGTAAAGCCCAATTCTATTGCAACGCCAACAGCCAGTCAGCGGACAATCAGTTGGTCACCGGCGGCTGGATTCGGTCCGAAGACAGGCCAGTACTGCCGGGAGCAGTCAGGACAAGCAGACCCACGTTATCGAATGGCAGGGATGTTGCAGGATGCAAAACATTTAATCCAGTTTTAATCCACTCATATCAAATGGCTCGGAAACGAGGCTTCCCGGTTCTTCGTAGAGGAGGAACTTCAGCGGGTCCGGCGGAGAGTTCGGTCCTGTCGCGCCGCCGAAGCCAATATCGTAGCCGGCCAGTGTCTTCTCGGAAAACTGCCGTGAAGAGAGGATGCTACGAACAATTTCGGCGAACGCAAGCGTCACGATAGCGAGATAATCTGCCCGAAGTCGTAGCGCCGGCAACGAGACAACGGCACCGAACAGCGCCGTCACCGCAACAGCGGCAACGATTGCGATTGGGTACGGAATCCCGATCTGGGTGGTCAAAATCGCCATCGTGTAGACGCCAATCATCATGAACCCGGCAATGCCGATATTGAACAGGCCAGCGTACCCCCACTGGATGTTCAGCGCGAGGACGACGAGCGCGTAGACGAGTCCGAAGAAGAACACGCGCCGGACGGTGCTGATTGCGCCGTCGATACTGGGCGTCGAGACGAGTGCAAGAATCGTAAATACGACCGTCGTTATCCCGAGAACGGTCCCGAGGAGTCGGCGGTCGGTTGCGGTGATCCACGTCCGAATACCGTCGGAGACCGAGTTCTCGCTCATACAGAGGTCACCCCGCCGAAGATACCCTGTGGCCGAACCAGCAACACGGTAATCATGATGACGAACGAAGCGAGTGTCGTGAACTCGGCGGGAATCCAGATGACCGATAGCTGGTTGACAATGCCGATGAGCAGGCCGCCGGCAATCGCGCCGTAGACCGAGCCAATCCCGCCGAGAATGACGCCAGCGAAAATAACGAGCAGCAGGTCCCAGCCAAGCGTCAGGTCAAGAAAGCCCTGTTCGAGCGCGAGCAAGTAGCCGGCCGCGCCGGTCAGGGCCCCGCCGATCAGCCACGTGTAGAAGACGACCCGTTCGGTCGGGATACCAGTCACCTGCGCGAGCGCTTCGTTGTCGGCCATTGCTCGCATCGCGGTGCCGAGTTTCGTGTACTGCAATAGGACGTGGACAGCGACCATCAGCGCCGCCGCGCCGACGAACAGCGTTGCCTCGTGGGCGTCGATCGAGACGGAGCCAGTGAGAAGCGGGATCGACACTGACGGGATGGAAGCGGTGCTGACAATCGGTGGCGTCGTCGGCTGGTAGATGAGTCGGATGAACTGGCGCAACGCGAGCGCAACGCCGACGCTCGCGATCAACAGCGCGATTCCGCTTTGCTCGCGCATCGACCGGAAGATGGTTCGGTCAATCGCCAGCGCGAGTCCGGCAGAAAAGGCCGCGGCGACGACGAGACCGAGCAGAATTGCAACCGGTTCGGTCGAAATAGCAATTCCGAGGTCACTCGTCACGCTCGCGGGTTCGCCGACGAGTATCAGTATTTCCAGCGCGTACTGGCCGAGTCCAACGATAACGAACGTACTGCTCCAGCCAGCGAAGGCGCCAGCGGTGATCAGGTCACCGTGGGCGAAGTTCGCAAACTGGAGAATGCTGTAGGTCATTGCGAGGCCGATTCCTGCGAGGCCGATGGCCATGCCGAAGACGATACCCTCCCAGAGGAAGATTCCGAGGCGGTGCGGGGGTGTACTCCCGACGACAAGCCGCCGGAGCAAGTCGAGGAAAAAGAGCAGACAGACGACCCCAAACAGCACGAGGGGAAGTCGCTCCCGAACGGCCGCGATTGAGAGGTTACCGGGTTCACCCGTAGACATGTCTCGTGCTATTCGATGAAGGAGCTAAAGAGTTGGCGATAACGACCGCGGCATGGCCGAACAGGCACATGTTTGGTGAGTGCCACGCGGTCACGCTACACGAGATAGCCCATATCCGAGAGGTGCGCTTTGGTTGCCTCGTCCAGTTCTGCCTCGGTTCCGGTGGTTCGGCTATCCCGACTGCTGAGCCACTGCTCGGCGTAGGACTGCATCCGCTCGACCGTGTCTGGATACTGCCCGGTGAGAATCGACCCCGAAGAGGTCCCGGTCCACTTGCCGTGAGTGATGCACTGCTCGAATGCGGTGGCACGCGGGTCGGACGCGAGGCGGGCGAGCGCGGGCGTCGTGTCGCGGCCGTAGCCCGACAGCGAGGTGTGGTCGTACCGGACGCTCTCGAGGGTAATCCAGAGAATGTTCGGTCGTGTCTTCATATCTAATCACGAACAGATATTGCATTTATAGCTACGCGTCGGCTTCCCCGGTCGGCGCGATGCGTAGGAAGTACCTCGTGAATTTGACTGGCATAAACCTACTTGTACTACCCCGTTGTGCGTGACGAAGTCCAGAAAAAAGACACATACAGATAGTAGCAAGACAAGTTAGTATGGCTCCTCGCAGTCGCCGTGCTCTCCTCGCAACGGTTGCTGGTACTATCGCTGGTCTGAGTGGGTGTGTCTTCTCTGAAGACACCATTGGGCTCAATGTAATCAACAATCACAACGTGTACCATGATATCGATGTCAGCATTGAGGATGGTGAGGTCTACGACGGAACGTTCGGACTTGGCCCATACAAAGAGGATCGAGACGAATTCCAACGTACTGAACGGGAGATAGAGATCGTTTCCACTACCAACGAAGGCTCGTCTGAACGGACTCTATCAACTCCTGGGCTTGTTGGAGTTTCTATAACGGTTGACCGGTTAGGTGAGATAAAGATCGAGCCAACTGGATATCAATGACTTCGCGACATGGCAAAACTTAGACTATAAATGTTCATCACGGTGTGTCAGATCCTGCGGGACGAACCGATATTCCAGCGCCCGGGCATCGAATCATTTGTTTCAAAGGTGATACAGAGACGGCGCGTAAATGAGAGCCAACCGAACCGGAGGTGAAAGTACTGCGCTTTTTCACTTTTCAACTGGTCCTCTGTAGTCCCAATTCAGACTATCTCCATCCCGAGTAACGACGTATTTGTATGGGCCATGAACTTCGCCATTCTGGCACTTACAGCCCTCAGACCCGCAGGTATTCTTCCGAATGACGACTGTCCCGCCACTCGTCTCCTCAAGTGCGATTCCACCGCGAGAGCCAGCACAGCGCCCAGATTCTGGTCGTAGTGCTCGTCGGCGAGGTTCTTGAATTCGCGTTTGAGCCACTCCCGGACGCGGAAACCCAACTGGATTGTGTCGCTGTGATCCGGTTGCGATGCCGATACCGCGATTGGGTCCGTTGAAGAAGAAAGGCCCTTCTAAGTACGCACGCAGATGGGCTTCTGCTTCGACCAGATTCTCGTCGAGATCGAGGAATTCCCGCATCACAGGCTCAAGCTCGAACCGGAGGTTTTCACCTTCAGACCGCCAATTTCTCCGTGGTTGCTTGCTCGAACCGTTCCCAGACACGACCCGGGACACGCCACGAGAGCACGACACGAGTGGTCGGCGCGGGCGAACAATCATATGCCCGCCGCTCGCATCTCCGACAACAAGCGATGTCGAGACGCAGTTACAACAGCGCGCAGGTCCAGGAGTACTGGCAACACGCGTGGGACCGCGAGGATGTCTACGAACTCCCAGCGACAGCAGACCCAACCTACGTACTCGGTATGTTTCCCTACACGTCGGGGACGCTGCACATGGGCCACGTTCGCAACTACGCAATTACCGACGCCTACGCCCGGTACCGGCGGATGTGTGGCGACGACGTACTCCACCCGATGGGGTGGGACGCCTTCGGCTTGCCCGCCGAAAACGCCGCCCACGAGCGTTACACTGACCCTGAATCGTGGACGGACGCCTGTATCGACCAGATGCGCGAGGAGATGGAGACACTCGGCTTTGGCTACGACTGGTCACGAGAGATTACAACCTGTGACCCGTCGTACTACCGCTGGAACCAGTACTTCTTCCGGAAATTCCACGAGGCCGGACTGGTCGAATACAAGGCCGCCGACGTGAACTGGTGTCCGGACTGTGAGACGGTGCTGGCCGACGCACAGGTTGTCGAGCACGAACACGAAGATGTCTGCTGGCGCTGTGACACGCCCGTTGGCCGTCGTGAACTCGACCAGTGGTTCCTCTCGATTACGGACTACGCCGAGGAACTGCTCGATGGCCTCGACGAACTGGATGGCTGGCCAGAAAGCGTCAGCGAGATTCAGCGCAACTGGATTGGCAGACAGGAAGGCGCGACGATTACCTTCGATATTGCCGGCGCAGACGTCGAGGCCGTCGACGCATTCACCACTCGCCTCGACACGGTCTGTGGCGCGACGTATCTGGCCGTCTCGCCGGGCCACAAACTCGCCCGGGAACTGGCCGAGGACAACGAGGAACTCGCCGACTATATCGACGCTGCACGGACCGACGACGTGGCCGAACTCTCTGGACTCGAAACAGACGCGACTGCAACCAACCCCGTCACCGGCGAGGAGATTCCCGTCTATGTCGGTGCCTACGTCCTGGAAGATGTCGGCACCGGCGCGGTGATGGGCGTCCCGGCCCACAACGAGCGTGACCACGCCTTCGCAACCGAACACGACCTGCCCATCGAGCAGGTCATCGAACCCGTCGACGAGCAGTCAGTCGACGTCGAGTCGGCACCGTTCACCGGCCAGGGGATGCTCACCCACAGCGGCGAGTACGACGGCCTCGCAAGCGTCGCCGCCCGCGAGCGAATTCTCGCCGATACCGACGCCGTCGTCGAGGACGTTACCTACCGACTCCGGGACTGGCTCATCTCGCGCCAGCGGTACTGGGGGACGCCGATTCCGGTCGTCCACTGTGAGGACTGTGGCCCGGTGCTCGTGCCAGAAGAGGAGTTGCCGGTCGAACTGCCGGAGTTCGTCCAGAGCCGTGGGAACCCACTCGAAGAATCACCGGAGTTTGTCGAGACGACCTGTCCGGACTGTGGCGAACCTGCCGAACGGGAAACCGACACGATGGACACCTTCGTCGACTCGTCGTGGTACTTCCTGCGGTATCTCTCACCGAATCTCGACGACGCGCCGTTCGACACTGAGGTGGCCGACCAGAGCCTGCCGGTTGATGTCTACGTCGGCGGCGAGGAACACGCCGTCTTGCACCTGCTGTACATTCGGTTCTTCACCCGCGCGCTCGCAGACATCGGGTTGCTGGACGAGCGCGAACCAGTCGAGCGCCTCATCAATCAGGGAACAGTGCTGCACAGCGGCGAGAAGATGTCGAAGACCAAAGACAACGTCGTCAGTCCACACGAGTACGGCGCAGAGACGACGCGA
>JAQCNR010000416.1 GCA_028274925.1 Halovenus sp. | reverse complement strand
GGTCGGTATCGACGCCGAGCGCGCGGCCGACACGGAGTGCAAGCGCCGCCGTTACCTCCGTGACGACAGGGCCGCGAATCCCGCTGGTTCCAAACATATCTCTTCCTGTTCGCGGCCACCACAAAAAGAAACCCGGTTCGCCCGCTCAGCGCAGTCGTTCGGCGATTAGCTCTTCCAGATCGTCGCGGAGTTCGTCGACCTCGATTTCCTCGTGGACGGGCACGAAGAAACCCTCGACGAGCATGTTCGTCGCCTGCTCCTCGCCGATTCCGCGAGAGTCCATGTAGAACAGGTCCTCGAAGTCGACCTGCCCGACCGTGGCCGAGTGACTGGCCTCGGTGTCGTGGTTGTTGATGATGAGTTTCGGCGAGGCGTCGGCCTCGCTGTCGTCGCTCAACATGAGCGTGTTCTCGCGCTGGTAGGAGTTGGTATCCCACGCCTCTCGACCAACGTCCTGCACACCCTCGTAGACCGAGCGTGCCTCGTCGTCGAGGACACCTCGGGTGATGAGGTCAGCGGTCGTGTGTTCGGCCTCGTGCCAGACTCGGCTCGCGATGTCGATGTGCTGGTCGTCGTGGCCGAAGAAGGCCCCGACAATCTTCGACTCGCTGCCGTCGCCCAGCAGTCGGGTCTCGACCGAACTCTTCGTCAGGCGAGTGCCGATGTTGCCCTCGATCCAGTTGACCTGGCCAGCACGGCCCGCGTGGCCGCGTTTGACCTGGTAATTGTAGGTCTCGCCCGAGAGATTCTGGAGCGTGCCGTACTGGACGTGAGCGTTCTCGCCGGCAATTGCCTCGACAACGCCACTGTAGTACTGTCGTCCCTCGAGTTCCTCGCCGGTGGACTGACGTTCGAGAATCGTGACGCTCGCGGATTCCTCGGCGATGACGAGCGTGTAGTTGAACAGCGACTGTGAGTTGATCCGCGTGCGGATCTTCACGTCTTCTGCAACGACGCCCTCGGGGACGTAGACGACCGTCCCGGCGCTAAACAGCGCCGTCGACAGTGCCGTCAGGTAGTCCCGTTCGGGGTCGACGACGCTACCGAAGTGTTCCTCGATAAGGTCGCCGTGTTCCGCAACGGCGTCTGCCCACGAAAGCACCTCGACGCCCTCGGCGTCGACGCGGTCTTTCTCTTGGGCCATCTCCAGTGGGTCGATGAACTCCTCGTACTCCAGTGCGTCGAGGTTCGTCCAGTCACGACCCGGCGTCCGGATGACAGCGGGCATGTCCAGTTCCTCGAGCGCGTCGAGTGCGTCGAGACGAGTCTCGAGCAGCCACTCGGGTTCGCCGAGTGATTCGCTGATCTCTGTTACCTGTTCTTCCGTCAGATTTGCGTGTACCTGCGTACTCATTGTATCCACCTCGGAGTTACCCGAGACTCCCCTCCATTTCGAGTTCGATGAGTCGGTTCATCTCAACCGCATATTCGATGGGCAACTCCTCCGTGAGCGGTTCGATGAAGCCAGCGACAATCATCTGTTTGGCGTCGTCGTCGTCAAGGCCACGCGATTCGAGGTAGAAGACGTCCTCGTCGCCAATCTTCCCAACAGTCGCTTCGTGGGCGACGTCGACTTCGCTCTCCTGAATTTCCATGTACGGCATCGTGTCCGACGTCGAGTCGTTGTCGAACATCAATGCGTCACACTCGACGGAGGTTGAGGCGTTCTCGGCACCGTCTGCGATGTGGACGAGGCCGCGGTAGTTGGTGCGGCCGCCGTCCTTGCTGATACTCTTGGACTCGATAGTCGAGGAGGTGTTTGGCGCGTTGTGGTAGACTTTCGCACCTGTGTCGATGTTCTGTCCCTCGCCAGCCATGGCGATGGTAATGTGATTATCCGTCGCGCCGGGGCCTTTCAGCACCGTGGACGGGTAAAGCATCGTCGCCTTCGAGCCCATACTGCCGGAAACCCACTCCATCGTCCCATCAGCCTCACAAATCGCTCGCTTGGTGTTGAGGTTGTAGGTGTTTTTCGACCAGTTCTGGACGGTCGAGTACTGAACGTGTGCGCCTTCGTTGACGAAGACTTCCACACCGCCAGAGTGCAGGTTGAATTCCGAATACTTCGGGGCCGAGCAGCCTTCGATGTAGTGGACTTCGGAGTTCTCTTCGGCGATGATGAGGGTGTGCTCGAACTGGCCCATTCCATCAGAATTCATCCGGAAGTACGCCTGCACGGGCATGTCGACCATCGTATCTTCTGGCACGTAGACGAAGGAGCCACCGGACCAGATAGCGCCGTGGAGTGCAGCGAACTTGTTGTCGCTGGGCGGCACGGCTTTGGTCATGAAGTGCTCTTTGACGATTTCTTCGTGTTCCTGGACGGCTTTGTCCATGTCACAGAAGATGACGCCTTTGTCTTCCCAGCGCTCCTGCATGTTCTGGTAGACAATCTCGGATTCGTACTGGGCACCAACGCCGGAAAGGGCGTTCTTCTCTGCTTCTGGGATACCCAACTTATCGAAGGTGTCCTGAATCTCTTCAGGCAGGTCTTCCCAGTCGTCGACACCGCCACGCGT
>JAQCNR010000410.1 GCA_028274925.1 Halovenus sp. | reverse complement strand
CGAAGGGCTGTGAACAGTGCGCCGAGGGCGGAAAGATGGTCCTCTTTGTCTACGGCTACTGCGACCAGCGTGACTGTTTTTACTGCCCGCTCGGCGAGAACCGGAAAAACGTCACCGACGTCTACGCCAACGAACGCGAAGTGACCGACGAACAGGACATTATCGACGAAGCGAACCGCATGGAAGCGATGGGCACCTCAATCACCGGCGGCGAACCACAGGAGGTACTCGACCGAACCTGCCGCTATCTCGAACTGCTCAAAGACGAGTTCGGCGAGGACCACCACACACACCTCTATACGGGTATCACCGGCGGCCGAGAGAATATGCGCCGACTGTCCGAGGCAGGACTGGACGAGATTCGCTTCCACCCGCCGTTCGAGCAGTGGGGCGACCTCCACGGTACCGAGTGGGAAGATATTCTCTACATCGCACGCGAGGAAGGACTCACGCCTGCCTTCGAAATTCCGGGTATTCGCGCCGAAGAGGAATTCCTCGAATTCCTCAACGAGGGTGCAGCGGACTTTTGTAATATCAACGAGTTCGAGATGAGCGACGGGAACTTCCGACGGATGCAGGAGGAAGGCTACGAACTGAAGGATGGCCACATGAGTGCCGTCGAAGGCAGCCACGAGATTCTGGAGACGATGGGCGACCACGAGAAGGTCTATTTCTGCACCTCGGTGTTCAAAGACGCCGCCCAGCACCGGAACCGACTCAAACGAATGGCCAACAATATTCGCCGGCCGTTCGACGAGGTGACCGACGACGGCACCCTCGTCTACGGCAAGACGTGGGCTGACAACGACCACCTCGACGAACTCGGCGTCCCCGCAGATTACTACACGGTCAAAAGCGACCACGTCGAACTCGCGTGGTGGCTACTCGAAGAGATGGTCGAAGATGGTGACCTCGAGAAGGGCGAAATTGTCGAGCAGTACCCCACCGTCGAAGGCACTGTCGTCGAGCGGACGCCGCTGGCGTAACGATGTATCTCTCCCATCCCGTCCGACGAATGCGCGAAGACCCTATCGAGGGCGAGGCTGTTGTCCTGATTGTGACTGCCGAGGAGGGCCAGCGCGACGACCTCGAATCAGCTATCGAAGAGTTTGGTGTGGCGGTGACTGACCGCCTGCAATTTGGTGCACTTCGAGTCGAAACCGAACAGCAGCGAATCGATGCTATCTGTGACCTGTCGGGTATCGACTCACTCAAGACCGGGGACGCGGTCGGAATTGGCGGGGACGCTGGCGAAGACGTCTAGAGTGGGTGAACTGCCTCGGGGTCAAGCCCCGAGGCACTCGCCCTGCTCCGCCTGTAGAACAGCACGACGGTTACGAAGCCACTCAGTACCAGCAATCCGCCGCCGATAAACTGTAGTTGATATACTGTTCCGTCACCAGCCCAGTAGTTAATCTTTGGTGAGTCCCGCAGGTGGGCAGTCAGCGCAAAAGGGGAAAGAGCGTGTGACAAGAAGAGGGGTGGTCCCTCTGTTTTTTCGTAGGACGTGGTGGCGTATATAATCGAGCCAGCCGGAGTGAAAGTGAAAGTGCCCGACAGCAGCGGGTTGCAAATCGCTACCAGAGGGCACTGGATGGAGTCAGGCAAGCAGTGCCGGCCCGAATATCATCACGAGCACAGCAAAGACCATCCCGATGGTGACGATGCTCGTGAAGACAGTGACGATGAGCCGGCGGTTCGGCACCGGAAGCCGGGAGACGACCGATTCCGAACTCGCCCGGAGGATGTGGCCGCCGTCGAGTGGGAACGCCGGGATACAGTTGAACAGCGCGAGGTTGAAGTTGACCCACCAGGTCCAGAACAGGAAATTAATCGCCGTGAACACCAGTCCACCGAACACCGAGAGCGGCCCTTGGACGGTGTAGAAGTTGGCGACTGCACCGTTGAAGCCGGCGAAGTTGTACGGAATTGTCGGGTCGAGCAGCGTCGCAAACGGCAACACGAGCAGGTTCGCCATGTAGATTAGCACCGACGTCACTGCGGGGAACGCCCCGGCGTTGCTCCCGTCGAGGAAGGAGAGAAACTGCGGGGCAGGGTAGGAATCGACCCCGAGGTCCTCGAAGACGAACCCGGTGTAGCCGTCGGCGACGGCGGCGTCATCGACACCGAAACTCGACTGGCCGTCGACTGTCGCGGTGAGTTGTTGTCGCTCGCCGTCGGCGTACAGTTCTACGGAGACATCCGTGTCAGCGTCGATGCCGTCGAGGACGCGGTCGTAGGCCGAGGCGTTTGCCACTCGCTGGCCGTCGATTGCGGTGACGACGACTGGGTGGTCAGTCGGGGCGCCGGCCGCCGCCAGCGCGCTATCGTCGGGGACCGCCGCGATGTGTGCACCGATTGGTATCGTTGCGTTGCCCTGGTCAGTTTCGAGGCGAGCAACAGTGCGATTGTCGGCGGCTGCCGCGAAGCCAGGTTCGGTGTCGACAGTCGTGCCGTTGACCGCGGTCACGCGAGTGAGCGGGTCAGAACCGACGATATCGTCCGCGACGCCGTCAACGTGTTTGAAGATGAGTAGGCGGCGGTCGACAGTCACTGGGCCACCCTCACGGAGTCCAACCTCGACTGTGGTGGCGTCGTTCGTCTCCAGTTCTGTCTCCAGTGCGGAGGCATTCTCGATTGGCGTGCCGTCGATTTCGGTAATGACGTCACCCTGTTCGATTCCAGCGTCGGCAGCGCCCGAGCCAGCCAGCCCCGCCCCGACGTGGGCACCAGAGACGGCAGTGACTGACGCGGCAAGGGGCAACAGCAGGAGCACCGCAATAACACAGACGGCGAAGTTGTTGGTGATGCCGGCGGCGAACATCCGGGTCTGGGCACCCCGGTTGGCGGCCTGCTGGTCTTCCTGGTCTGGTTCGACGAAGGCACCGATTGGGAGCAGCGCAAACGTTGCGACGCCCATCGATTCGATTTCGATATCCTCAACGCGGCAGAGCAGTCCGTGGCCACCTTCGTGGACGACGAGGCCAACCAGCAATCCAAAGACGATCGCTGGTGCGGCCGAGAGTGGGAGGAAGTCGTTGACCCCCGGAATGACGAGCGCGTTCTGTGGGCTCTGAATCGTCCCAGCGCCGTCTGGCTGGGCGAAAATCGCCGGCACGGAGATGACAACAGCAAGCCCGGCAATGACCATGACCACCAGCGCAACCCCGACACCGAGGTTGCCCCAGGCGCGCCAGAAGCGTTTGCGCTGGGCGAGTCGGTTGAGCAGCATCCGCCCGCGCTTGGTGTGAATCGTCGTGAGCGGGCCAGTGACACTCACCGAGTCGGGGAGGAAGCCGCGAGCGCTCAACCCCATCGCAACGACGGTATAGAGAATGATACCGAGGAGAAGCCACGTCAACAGGCCGAACATTACCTAGGTTATAGGGCGGTCAAGCAAAGAGGGTTTGGTCTCGGTGGGCCGCCCCCCCGGAGGTTCGGGCGGAGGACAGGCGCTGGGCCACACGGAGCATTAAGTAACCGCCAGACACAGAACCACTATGGCAGAGATTCCAGCAGCATTTCACAACCTCTTCGAGAAAGCGACGTTCGCACACGTGACGACGATGTTCCCGAACGGACTCCCGCATACCAGTCCAGTCTGGATTGGCTACGACGAGGCCGACGACCGACTGCTGGTCAACACCGAACGCCACCGCCAGAAGTGCAAGAATGTCGAGCGAAATCCGGCCGTGTCAGCGAGTATGCTCGACCCCGAAAACCCCTACCGCTATCTCTCGGTCAGCGGCGAAGTCGGGGAAACCACCACAGAGGGCGCTCGCGAACATATCGACGAACTCTCACAGCGGTACTTCGGCGAGCCATATCCCCAAGAGATTGTCAGCGAGCGTGTTATCCTCCGCATTCGTCCGGAGCGAGTCTTCAGCGCCGACCCCTAGCGTTCACGCCGGAGTCGTGCCACGACGAACTCCTGGTCGAGTCGTGCGAGAAACGGACCGAGTTTCGGCCCTTCGTCGTCGTCGAAAAACAGCCGATAGCCAGCGCCGAAGAAGTCCCCGACGGCGATGTCGTACTCCTCGGCCAGGTCGAAAATCTCGGCCTGAATCGCCTCGCCATCGTTGCCGTCCTCGACAAATTCCGCGAGGTCCGACAGCGCCGCTGCCGTGGCGTCGTCGAACTCCGTTTCGGGCATCTCCGCGCGCTTGAGTTCGTAATCGAAGGCATTCTCGGTCAGTCGGGCCCACTCACGGGCGCGGCTAACCCGCGAGAACGCTTCCTCGATGGCCCACTCTGGGGCGTCCTCGGGGATGTGGCCCTCTCGGCGGGCAATCTCCTCGCGCAGTTCGGGGTCGTCGGTCATTCCCAGCACGGCAGCGAAGGTGTAGGGGATGCGAATCCGCTCCTCGCGCACCTCGTCGACGAGTATCGGGTAGAGTCGTTCAGCCAGCGCTCGCTCGCTTTCTTCCGCGTCTGCGCCGAAGTAGACGGCCTCGAGGCGGTCGAACTCGTCGACGAGCTGGTCGATGCGCTCGATGCTGAAATCACGCTG
>JAQCNR010000406.1 GCA_028274925.1 Halovenus sp. | reverse complement strand
GAACTCCAAGAACAGACCGAACACAAGGCAGAACTGGCTGGCATCGTGGTCGAAACAGTCGAACCGTCCTACACCAGCCAGCAATGCTCGAAGTGTGGCTGTACGCTCAAAGAAAACCGCGACGGGCAACACTTCGCGTGTCTGGACTGTTCGTACTCGGTGAACGCGGATTACAACGCGGCGAAAAATGTTGCTCGGAAACTGGCTTTGAAACTCCAGCGGGGGCAGAAGTCCTCCGCTGGAGGGGCGTTCTGTCCGTACGCCCTGAAGTCGGGGACAATGACCGTGAACGCTACTGAAGTGGCGTCCGACACCTACGTATCGGCAGAACGGGAGTCCACCGACAAGCCCACTGCTTCAGCGGTGGGTAGCTGACGCTGGCTCTGACCTGAAATCGATTGCCGTCGAGCGCGCCATGTCTGGGGACTTGCGTACGACGAAACCGGCCCGCACGCTCCGGAGTGTCCTCAGAACGATGGAGAAACACGGCATCAAGAAACTCCCGGTCGTCGAGGAATTCCAGCCTGTTGGCATCGTGACGATGACAGATATCGCACAGCGTCTCCCTGAGGAAGTGCAGGAAGCGACTGCCAACCTCGAACGGAGCGACGACTGGAACAACTGACCCTGACGGGACCGACAGTGTATTTGTCTTCGCTCCGCTAGTCTCGCCCAGATTTCAATGTCAGAGGCGGGTCTCCGAGGTGAGCGCGCGTGACAGACGGAGAGACGTGCACGCTCTGTGACCTCCCGCTGTCGAGTACGGCCGTCGAGAACGACGCCGGTGAGCGCTTTTGCTGTCAGGGCTGTCGCCAGATTACGGCGACGCTGGCCGAGCGTGAAGACCTCTCGACAGACGCCGACCCCGCGGAAATCGACGCCGCCCTCGACAGCGGCGAGCGCGAGGTACCCGACGAGTACGAGACGACCTTCCTCAGCATCGGTGGGATGCACTGCGCCACCTGTGAGACGTTCATCGAATCGCAGGCCGCAGCCCACGACAACGTCGCCGGTGCTGACGCGAGTTACATCACTGACGCGGTCCGAATCGACCACGACCCCGGGGCTATCGGGGAGTCCGGATTGCGCGAACTGTTGAGCGGGCTGGGCTATCAGGCCTACAGCCGCGACGACCCGCTGGCCGAACGCCGCGCCGAGGACGACGAACTCATGCGGCTGGTCGTCGGCGTCACCTTCGGGATGGCGATTATGATGACCTACGTTGCCCTCATCTACCCGCTGTACTTCGGCGGACTCTGGTATCCCGAGCCACAGGCCGAGTTTCTCGCAGAGATGCTCGCGGGCACGTCCGCGAGCTATCCGTTTCTCGTGATGGGGCTGCTGACTGGCTTCGTGCTCCTCTATACAGGCGGTCCGATACTGAAGGGCGCCTACGTCAGCCTCAAAACCCGCCAGCCGAATATGGACCTGCTGATTGCCGTCGCCGCGACGAGCGCGTGGCTGTACAGCACCATCGCTATCTTTGTCGAAAGCGGAATTCCGAGTCTCTACTACGACGTGACGCTCACCGTCATCCTCGTCGTCACCGCTGGCGGCTACTACGAGAACGAAATCAAACAGCGCGCCAACGACCGCCTCGCTGGCCTGACCGAAGCGCAGGTTGACGAGGCTCACCGGTACGAAGGCGACGGCTCCACGACGACAGTCGACATCGGGGAACTCTCCTCTGGCGAGGAAATCCTCGTCCGCGAAGGCGAGCGCGTCCCTGTTGACGGCAGTGTTGCCGACGGTGAGGGGACCGTCGACGAGGCAGTCGTCACCGGCGAATCCCTGCCCGTCGGCAAAACGACAGGCGACGAGGTTGTCGGCGGTTCACTGCTCCAAGATGGCTCGCTGGTGGTCGAAGTCGGTGAGGGTGCCGACAGCAGCATCGACAGACTGACCGATATGGTCTGGGACCTCCAGAGCGCAAACCACGGCATCCAGCAACTTGCCGACCGACTGGCGACGATTTTCGTTCCGCTGGTGTTTGTCCTCGCCGTGACTGTCGGCGTCGCGTACTTCCTGCTCGGAGCA
>JAQCNR010000401.1 GCA_028274925.1 Halovenus sp. | reverse complement strand
TGCTCCTCTGACTCGTGGACAGTCTCTTCTGTCATAGGAGTAACGGACGACCGTCTCATATTTAACAGTACTCCCCAAGTACGGCCGGATTATTCGACCGCAATCTCCTCGGGTTCGAGTGTGTCGGTCAGGATGATATTCGCCGTCCCCGACGGGCCGGCGACGGTCAGCGCGAGTCGCGGCGGGTCCACCGATTGGACGGTCGGCTGGCTGTCGGGTCGCTCCCAGTCCTGCGCCAGCGGGTCGAGGCCAATCTCTCGAAGGGCTGCGCTCACGCGGTCGTCGGTCAAAAGCGCCGTCAGCGGGTCTACGCCGACGACAAAGGTACACGACTCACAGGTGAGTTCGACACAGCCGTCGTCCTCGACCTGTTCTGGGCGGAGGTCGACGGTTGTTGGCCCGGCACAGGCCGGACACTGTCCTGTCCGGGCGAGGCCGACTTCGTGACGGACGCGCTCGCTCACCGCCGCGAGCAGTTGCTCGGTATCGTGGCGCTCGAAGCCAGTCTGCGGGAAGGGGTAGGTAAATCCCTCCCACGCCGAGCACTCGGGGCAGTCGACGGTGAGAAAGCCACGGTCGTACCGCAGGTCGGGGTCTGCTCCACAGGCCGGACAGGTGGCCGTCGAGAGTCGCCGGTCGGTTTCGACAGATTCGGTGGGGCGATGAGCGAGCACGGCCCGGTACAGCGCCGTCGCGCTCGCTGTCGGGACGTAGCCGTCCTCAACCTGTCGGACGTAGACCCCCCGGAGTTTGTCGAGGTGGTAGTTGAATTTCCCGCTGTCTTCCATTCCGACGGCGTCCATCAACTCGGCGTAGGATTTCGGCTCTGTGTAGGCCGCCAGCCAATCTTCGAGGAGGGCAAGCAGAATCTCCAGCCGAATATCGTGACCGAGCAGAGCAAACGCTTCCCGGGCGTCGACATCGTCGGCCGCTCTCGCCGGCGACCGACCGTCTCCGAGGTTCATATGGCCACTGGTAGGGCGTCGCTCAAGCTGGTTCCGGAACGTTGTGTGTGAACATGAGTCGTGAAATTCAGTTCGCAAAATCACTAACTACCAATAGCCTCACAGAACAGATGATGACCACAGAGGAGACACAGACGACCGACCGAGCGGCACGACTCCGGGCGTGGCTTCGCCGGGCGGACCCAACTCGACTCGGGCTGTTGGGCGTCCTCTCGCTACCCAGCTATTTCGTCGACGCACTTGCCATTCTGGAAGTCTTTTCGGTGTTTTTCATCTTCTTTCTCTGGATGCTCGTCGGACCAATCGTCGACGCGGTGCTTGGCCGCAGTGCCGAGGAGTCGACGGCACCGACAGACTGGCTCGCCGTAGGCAACTGGCGAGAGATGGCCACCTTCTACGCGACGCTGCCGTTGCTGTTCGCGAACCCGCTGTTGCTCTTACATGACGTCTTCCAGATGGCCGGGTCGGCCGTCGCCGCACTCCGACACTGCGGGTCGCTCCCGGCCCGCGGCGACGAACGCGCCGTCGAGTACCGTCTGCCCGTCGAGGGAGAGTGGACTGTCGTCAACGGCAGCCTCAGCCGGGAGTTCTCACACTCGTGGTTCCCGGTCAACCAGCGCTACGCCTACGATTTCGTCGTGACCGACGAGGAGGGTCGCACCCGCCCAGAGGGAGCCGGCGCCAGTGTCGAGAACTACTACTGCCACGACGAACCCATCCTCGCGCCAGCAGACGGCGTCGTCGTCGATGTCTTCGAGTCAGACCTCGAACCGGGCCGCGGTAGCGGGTTCTCACACCCGCTGAAGCGAGACATTCGGGGGAACTACGTGACGATTCAGCACGCCCCCGACGAGTTCTCCTGTCTTGCCCATCTCGTCCCGGGAAGTATCACCGTCGAACCGGGCGACAGCGTCAAGCGGGGCCAAGCGGTCGGCCGCTGTGGCCACACGGGCAACTCCTCAGAACCACATCTGCACTTTCAGGTGCAGGACAGCCCGGCTTTCGAGACGGCGGCGAGCCTGCCAGTCGAGTTCGTCGGCGCGACAGCCGAGTCACCGTGGCTCGACGAGCCCGCAGTCGACTCAACAGAGGACTCTCCCGCCGGAGCACCAGCCACCGACGGCGGCACGAC
>JAQCNR010000392.1 GCA_028274925.1 Halovenus sp. | reverse complement strand
TGCTCGAGGCAGGTGTCGCTGTAGCCAAATTTCATTCAAAGTACTGCTTGAGTTCGAAATAGCCTTTGACATCCTCCGACTTGATAGTTCGCCTCCCGGCGTGTCTGGCGAGATATGCCGCCACGGCCGCGATGTCCTCGGCGTACACTTCGAGTTGAGCCGCCAGCACGATTCGGGCGTCCATCGACACGCGGTACCGGTCGTCGATATCCAGCCGTGCAACCCGGTCAACCGGCGCAATTGGCAGGTCCAACTCGGCCTTGTCAGGCACTTGCTCCGCGCCAAAGTCACTGATCATCAGTGTCTTTCGACCGTCCCTGTCGGCCACCTCAGCGGCCGACTGTGCCCGTCTGGCCCCCTCCTGCTGGATTCGCCGTGCCAGTGTTTGGCCGGCCTCTGCGCTCACCCGGAGGCCGTCCGCACGCCGGCGAATCACGTCGTCGACTGGTGCAACTGGTAACTCGACACTCATACGGCACAACGAGGCTGTGCGCGTCTTAAACGTTCCGAACAGCCGTCTTCTCCGCTCTCCCTACAGGATTTCGTCGGCGTCCAGCCTGTCGCCGTCACGACTCCCGCGCGCCGTGACTTCCTCGCCCAGTTGTAGGTGGTCGCCAGTCTCGACTTTCATCGTCTCTGTTCCGTCATCGAGGACGACTGGGTCACCCGTCTGGACGACCGTTCCGGTGAACTCTGTCGCCTCGCCGTCTGTCTGACTGTCCTCGTCTGCGTCCTCGGCCTCCGGCCGTTCGCCGTCGGCAAAGGCGTCCAGTCCTGTACTATTGCCGCCGTCGGAGACCGCTCCAGCGTCACCGCCAGACTCAGTTGGTGACGGCCCTGCGTCACCTGTCGCGCCGTCAAGCACGACCACTGTCGACCCCCAGCCAGCAGAGGCCTCCAAATCGTCTTGCCAGCCGTCCTGAATCTCGACCTCTGCGACGAAGAGTTCGTCACCCGGACCGATGTCGATATCAGCCTTCTCACCCCACAGCGCGACGCGGATGTCTTCACTGTCGTCCTGCAGGCGGACGTTCCGAACCTGTCCCTCGGAGCCGTCGTCGCGCTCGAAGGTCCGTTTCGGGTCTGTCGACCGGACGACACCAGCAATATCGATCGTCTCGTCGAGTTCGGCGGCGTCGATTGGCGTCGCGTCGGGCTGGAAGTCCACGGCCTCGTCAACCTCGTCGACTGCGCCACGGTCACCGACGTGCAGTTCGAGTGACCCTTCGCGCTCGCGCACGTAGCCGTCGACAACCTCGACTGCTGTGCCCGACTCCAGTTCGTCTGCGCGGTCGGCGCGGTCATCCCACAACGTCACGCGAATCCGTCCGGTTTCGTCGCCGATGGTGAGATTGGCGACTCTGCCCTCTGAGCCGTCGTCACGGCTGAAGGTTCGGACGCTTTCGGTTCCAAGCACCAGTCCGCGTACACTCACGTCAGACTGCCCGAGGGTCAACGAGTCGATGTTCGAGTCGTCGCCGAGGTCCACGTCGATTTCGACCTCGTCGTCCGGTTCGGCCTCGTCGACGCTGACTTCGAGTCCGTTGTAGCCGTCTTTCGGCCGGCCTTTCACCCGGAGGACGTCGCCGGCCTCGAGTTCGCCCTCGCTGATTGCTGCAGCCTCCTTGTCCCAGAAGGCGAGTCGGACAGTGTCCGTCTCGTCTGCGGCTTCGACGTTGATGACGCGGCCGTCTTCGTCCTCGTCGTCGCGCTCGAACGTTCGCAACTCGCCGACCGAGAGGACCTTTGCGAGAAACTTCACCTCGTCCATCGCTGGCTTGATATCCGAGATGGTTTCGACCTCGTTGTCGGCGATTTCGTGCGCGATGATCATCGCGGCGGTTTCTTCGTCAGCCAACCCCTCCATCTGCTCGACTTTCTGCTCGACAGCCTCGCGGAACCGCTGTTCGGAGACGTCGGCGTCTACGTCCGCATAAATCTCCTCGATGGCTCCCATTACTGTCACAATACCACGGCTGGTCGCCGCTTAAGCGTTGTCGTTGAGCGATTCACTACCCTGCGAGCGTGCTGTTGCTGTCGGCTCACGAGATGGGTTGGGCTGGCCTTGGTAGAAAAACCTCTGCTCACTGCTGGACAGTAATCGAACCGTCTTCCTCGACTTCGATTACGGCGTCGAACAGGCCCTTGAGCGTGGCCAGCGTCTGTGGGTCGTGGGCCTCCGGGTCGAGATGGAAGTGGCCGATTCCGCCGACGGTCTTGACACGGCCAGTGACGACGTGGAGGAAGCGAAACGCACGCTGGAGGTCGGCGTACTGTAGCAGCGAGGTAATCCCGTCGAAACAGACCGCAATATGTTCGTCGTCGTCGGCGGCGGTTGCCATTCCGGAAAGCAGTTCGCTCAGCTCGATTCCGATTCCGGTCAGGTCGGACGGATTTTCGACGGTTTTGACCGCCCAGGCTGGGTCGTCAACGTCGGTTTCGGCCTGGCCAATCGAGACGATTCCGCCCCGAACTGGGGAGACGCTGGCGTGCTCGAGCCAGTTCTCGACCCACTCCCGTGGCGTATCAGTGTAGGAAACTGTGAGTATGTTCGTCTCGCTGGGTGCGGTTTGGGTGAGCAGATCCAGGCAAATATCGTTGCTCTGGCCGCCGAGCGACGGTGCTAGAAGGAGGACGTTCGATACCTCCGACAACTCGGCTAAGTCCGGCCTGTTTTCCTCAGCTGTCCCTGCCCGCTCAGACATACCATATCCTCAGTGTCGGCAGAGTAAAAGAATACTGATTGATTTGTCGGCTCCGACCGTGAGCAGAAGTCGCCATTGAGTACCTTGTGGCCCGCCGCCCGAACCGTAACCCATATGAGTACATCCCCGGTAAATATGGGTGAGTCCTGATAGGGTAGTGGACTATCCTCTTGGCTTGCGGAGCCAGGGACCGGAGTTCAAATCTCCGTCAGGACGCTCACTTCTTGCGACCGCTACAGGGTAGCGGTCGCTGCGGCGTTCACGTCCTGACTTGCCCTGCGCTCGGTCCCCTCGCGCAGGACTCCGTCAGGACGCTTTTCCAAACACAACGACGACGAGCGTAGCGGCCTGTCCGTGTTTTGTGATCGTCTGACACAGACACCTGATCCGGGAGTAACAATTATAGAAAACTGATAGCTTTCTCCAAATTTTCATTTTGTGAGAAATACGGGGAAATATGCGCACAGCTCGAATGGTGGATTTGGGGCTATTTAGTCATTTGTATGATTATTATATCCATCTGCCATTATCAACTCTGATTAAACGACGATTAGGTATAAATGCAATCCGGATAGCTACAGTAGCATGGAATTTTGTCAACAGTGTGGGACAGAGGTAGCAGACACAACCAAGTTCTGTGGGGAGTGCGGAAACGAGGTCGGCACACAGTCAGAGAGTGCTACCGACACACAACAGGTTCCCGAGCACCCGGGCAAGGATGGGTTGGACATCAAGCACGCAGTGGCTGTTGGCCTCTTGGGGTTAATTCCAACAATTATTCTCGCCATCATCCTTCCGGGCGGTTCTGGCGCACTCGGACTCGTCGGGATTCCAGTGTTTGCCTATATCGGGTATCAACGACCGACGATAAAATCAGCATTCGGAAGACAATCTTTCTGGAGCGCAATAATGCTCTTCATCTCCCCGCTAATGATGATTATTCATACCGCCGTGTTCATTGACAGTCAGACC
>JAQCNR010000390.1 GCA_028274925.1 Halovenus sp. | reverse complement strand
GGGCTACTTCCCCGAAGACGAGACACCCGGCGAGGGCCTGGGCACAGAAGAGACCGCCGCAGTCGACGACTGAGCTAGACGTCGACTGACTCGGCGTACGCCGAGAGCGGTTCCTCGATATCGAGTAGCTCTGCGCTTCGCTCCCACAGCGCCCGCTGTGCCGTGCGGTCGCGGGCATCCGGTGACGGACGGTTCTCCCGCCGGCGGGCGAAGTACGTGCCGGTCGTCTCGGCAACTTCCGCAGAGACGCCGAGATAGACAAGCGTCGCGGCGCCTTCTTCGACAGATTCGGTGAGCGGCGACCGCCCAAGCAGTTGGAACAGTTCACTGCTGGCGCCGGGGAACGCCCGGCCGAACTCGCTACCGGGAATCACGCCCGGATGGAAGGCGTTCGAGGTGACGTCCCGGTCGGCGGCGGCCAGCCGACGGCCGAGTTCGGCGGCGAACTGGACGTTGGCGAGTTTCGAGCGAGCGTACGCGGCGGCTGTCGACAATCCGACCACGTCCATCAGTTCGTCGAGGTTGAGCGTCGTCCCGCGGTGGGCCAGCGAGGCTGTGGTGATGACGCGACCGCCCGGCCCGAGCGTGTCGAGCAGTTCCCCGGTTAACTGGTAGGGTGCGAGGTGGTTGATGTGGAAAGCCGGGTCCACACCAAGGCTGGTCGGGTCGGTCGTCTCGAACAGCCCGCCGGCGTTGTTACAGAGCACGTCCAGCGTCTCGACAGCGTCGTCGACGGCTTCTGCCAGTTCGGTGACCTGCTGTGGCTCGATGAAGTCTGCTCGCAGGAACTCGGCGGTACCGTCGCTCGAATCGATTTCGTCGACGACTTCGGCGCCGGCCTCGGTGTCGCGGCCGTGGACGAGGACGTGTGCGCCGAGGCGGCCAAAAGACTGTGCTGCGGCCCGGCCGATGCCGCTGGTCGAGCCGGTGACGAGCACCGTCTTCTCGGAGCAATCGACGTCGGCCACCTTCGCCTGCGCTTCGGGTGGGCGGGAGAATCCGAACATACGGCACGTTCGAGCAGACGCTCATCCACCTGTCGATTCGTGTGAACGAACGGCTCAGGCCGGCGTCTCTTCGTCCCAGGTCCAGCGGTAAGCGGCGTAACCCATCCAGCAGACGTACATCGTGAAGATGGTGAACCAGGCCGCGACGCGGGCCAGATGGCTCTGGAGGAAGACCTGCACGAACCCAAGCAGCAACAGCGACGCGGCCAGGAAGGCAGCGTCGTAGCGGTATCGTGAGAGAAATCCGAACATACGAGCGGTACGGTCGCGGACGGTAAATGCGTAGCGACTACGATGGGTCGCCGTCGACGCCGTACATCCATTTGGTGCCGTAGTAGACGAACCAGGCCATCCAGATGGCGAAAATAGCCAGCCAGACGCCGTACTGCAGAATCGTGTTCGGATAGATGACGTAGGCGACGAACAGCAGTACGAGCGCGGACCCGCCGGCGGCGTAGTCGAGCAGTCCGGGTGTCGGTGCCTCCATCACCGGCCGATACGATGTCGGCACAGATGAGCGGTTCGATTATCAGACGACCCGGACCGTCCGGCGGCGAGGGCCGTCACACTCGACGAACAGCACGGACTGCCACCGACCCAGCGCCAACGAGCCGTCCACGACGGGAATCGTCACGTCTGGACCAACCAACAACGACCGAACGTGTGCGTCGGCATTGTCGTCGAGCTCGTCGTGGCGCCAGCCCGAGTCCGGAACGAGGTCCGAGAGGGCCGTCTCGAAGTCCGAGAGCAAGCGCGATTCGGCCTCGTTGACGGTCACGCCAGTTGTCGTATGCTCGGAGAAGACCGTCACACGGTCGGCGTCGGCCGGGACCCGTTCGCTGACCTGGTCTGTCACGTCGATGACCTCGCACTGGGTGTCGGTGCTCACCTCGAAGGTGTCCATACCAGCGCTACGACCGGCCGAAAAAAGACGGTTGTGTCAGGCCAGCCACTCCTCGGGTTTGGTGTCGTAGTCGATGTCGGTGGCGGCGAGGTGTTCGACCTCCGAGAACTCGACGTCCTTCCGGGTGAACTCCGAGCCGTCGTAGCGAATTTCGATGCCCTGCTCTTTAGGTTCGGGTTCGCGGTCACGCCGGCGGGCGACTTCCAAGTCGTGGTCGTCGTACTCCTTGGAGATGGTCCGCAAGGCGACGGGCCGACCCCACAGCTCGAAGACCCGTTCGAGGGTGTCTCTGGCCTGGCTCAGATCAAGCGCGACACCGTTGTACTGGTGTTCGAGCAGGAGTTCGTTGCGGTTGCGGTAGTTACCATCGGAGACGACGATGGTCGGCTTCCCGAAGTTGGTGAACTGCAACATCAACTTCTTTTTGACGTCCTGGTAGTCCGTCGACGTGGCGCGGTAATCGCCCGACGATTGCATGTACTCGTAGGTGAAGTAGTTGTGCTCGTCAACGAACTCCTGGGTGAGGAACTCGTCTAAGAAGGTCACGTCGTTGTGGCTCTCGCGAATCTCGCGCATCCGGTCCCACCCGGCCGAGTACTCGACACTCGACAGTGCCTCCTCGGTGCTGTCGTACTTCGAGTCGTCGAACATGTACCGGGAAATTTGCTCCAGTTCACCCATCGAGATGCGCGAGACGAACCCGCGGTTCTCCGGCTTGGTCAACGAGTAGTGTCGCTCACACATGCCTTCGTAGGTAAGAATCTTCCAGGGATACTCCTCGAGGTCAATCTCGCCGTCGCGGGCGGCCGAAAGCGCCTCGGCGTCGATTCGCGGGTCGTCGGCGTCGAGCGTATCGAGGTTGTCGGGGTCGATACTCGCAACTATCGGGTCGGGTTCGAGTTCTTCGAGGACAGTCTCGAAGTCGACGGTGTCGTGGAAGTTCCGCCAGGTGATACCGTCGACACAGAGCAGTTCCTCGACGACGTGACGGCGGTTGGTGGTGTTTTCGACGAACTTCCACAGTTGCAGGCCCAGGCTGTACGGGTTCAGCCCGCCCGAACCGAGCACCTTCGACATGTGGTCGGCGTAGGTGATGAACTCGTCGCCGGACGCGAAGTTCTCGTCGGCCATCATCAACGACTCCCAGTAGGAAGCCCACCCCTCGTTCATGACCTTCGTCATCTTCTGGGGGGCGAAGTAGTAGGCCTCGGTCCGGAGGATTTCGAGAATCTCTTTTTGCCACTCCTCCATCTCGACGGCCTTGCCAGCCTCGTCGTCGTACCGCATCCCGTGGGTTCGCAGGAACGCAAGGATGTCGTGCTGGGGTTCGTCGGGGAACGTGGTCGCGTCGTCGTCCTCGCGCTGG
>JAQCNR010000371.1 GCA_028274925.1 Halovenus sp. | reverse complement strand
GAGCGTGGTTCGAGAGAGCGGAGCTCTCTCGTCACTGAGCGGGAGCAAAGCTCCCGCGAGGTCCAAAAAAGCCGTGGGCTTTTTTGAAGATCACGAAAGAGCCTGCGGCTCTTTCGAACGACAGCGAGTCGCGGGAGTCGAGAGTGCCGGGGCTTTCTGGTTGTTTGCGGTCCAAGAGCAACCTTGGCTTCCCGAGACTACTCCGACACAGAAAACGGACTCGGCCCTTCGGTCCAGTTCCAGCCCGGCAGCCGGGTCTGGAAGCCAGCGGCCAGTGCTGCGTCGAGGTCGTCCGTGCCAGCACCCGCCCCGTCGTGGATGTGAACATCGGCGTAGTGAAAGGTTGCCTCGCCAAGCAGCCGCAACGGCTGGGTGCCTGCCAGCATCCCCGCGAGTTCCCGGCCGAGCAGTTCGTCGACGACGAAGCCCGGATAGTCGCCGTCGACGTCGAGGTTTCGGAGTAATCGGACGAGCGCGGCGACGTTGACCGCTAGGTCGCCATCAGCGAACACTGCTTCGACTGCCTCGGTGTACTGCTGGTCTGACACGGGGTCGACAGTCGTCTCAAACAGGTCGGCGAGGTCTTCGCGTACCTCGTTGATCAGTGGAACGGTCCGGTCGCCTCGCGAGCGAACCCACTCGTACTCCTCGGCCACAACAGCCGGTGTGACGTGCATATCGGGACTGTGGTCGCCGCGAGTATCAGTCTTGACCGTCGGAATACAGCGACCACGCGCAACCGGCCGGAGCTGTCGGTTGCGAAGGTTTTTATACAGAGCGTCGTCAAGACTGAGTTACCGAACGGTTTTCCGGGCGCGTGTCCGGAGATACCTTGCAATTCGACAATGTCTGGTCCAATTATCGACAGCGAACAGTCCACACGCGAAGGCGTGTGCCCTCTGTATTTTGAGCTATGAGTACAGTAGAGCAACAACTCGAAGACATAGAAGCGACGATCGAGCAGGAAGTACCCTCCGACGTGGAGATCACGGAGGTCAGATACGAAGGCCCCGAACTGGTTGTCTACACGCGTGACCCCAAGCGGTTCGCCAGCGACGGCAACCTCGTCCGGCAACTGGCCTCGAAACTCCGGAAGCGAATTACGGTTCGGCCCGACCCGGCCGTCCTCTCGAAACCTGACGACGCCCGCCAGCAGGTGCTCGCGGTCATCCCCGACGAAGCCGGCGTGTCAGATTTAGATTTCCACGTCGACACAGGGGAAGTGGTCATCGAGGCCCAGAAGCCAGGAATGGTTATCGGCCGCCACGGTGCAACCCTCCGAGAGATCACCCAGGAAACCGGCTGGACGCCCGAAGTTGTCCGGACGCCACCTATCGAATCCTCGACGGTCAAGAACGTTCGAAACTTCCTGAAGCAGGAGCGCGACGACAGGCGCGATATTCTCGAACGGATTGGCCGGCAGATTCACCGCGAAGAGATGTCCGACGACGAGTGGGTCCGCATCACGACACTGGGCTGCTGTCGAGAAGTTGGCCGGGCCGCATTTATTCTCTCGACGCCAGAAACCCGCGTGCTGATCGACTGCGGTGACAAGCCGGGTGCCGAAGATGAAGTGCCCTACCTGCAGGTACCCGAGGCGCTTGGCTCCGGCGCGAGTTCACTGGACGCAGTTGTGCTGACCCACGCTCACCTCGACCACTCCGCGCTCATTCCGCTGCTGTTCAAATACGGCTACGACGGCCCGATTTACACGACGGAACCAACGCGAGACCTGATGGGACTGCTGACGCTGGATTATCTCGACGTGGCCGCCAAGGAAGGCCGCGCGCCGCCGTACGAGTCCGAGATGGTTCGAGAAGCGATCAAACACACCATCCCGCTCGAATACGGCGACGTGACCGATATTTCGCCAGATATCAAACTCACGCTGCACAATGCAGGCCACATTCTCGGCTCTGCAGTCTCGCACTTCCACATTGGCGATGGGCTGTACAACGTCGCCTTCTCTGGGGACATTCACTACGACGACACTCGCCTGTTCAACGGCGCTGTCAACGACTTCCCGCGCGTGGAGACACTGGTCATGGAGTCGACCTACGGTGGGAGAAACGACTACCAGACCGACCAGCAGGACTCCGAGCGGAAACTGAAACACACGATCAAGAACACGCTGGACCGTGACGGGAAGGTGCTCATTCCGGCCTTCGCAGTTGGACGGTCACAGGAGATTATGCTCGTCCTCGAAGAGGCGATTCGCAACGGAGATATTCCTGAGGTCCCGGTTCATCTCGACGGGATGATCTGGGAGGCAACGGCGATTCACACCACCTATCCCGAGTATCTCCGTGACGACCTCCGCGAGCGAATTTTCCACGACGACGCCAACCCGTTCCTCTCCGAGCAGTTCAACCACATCGACGGCGGCGAGGAAGAGCGACAGGATGTCGCAGATAGTGGTCCATCGATTATAATCTCGACGTCGGGGATGCTCGAAGGCGGCCCGATTATGTCATGGCTCGAACACCTCGGCCCCGACCCAGACTCGACGCTAACCTTCGTTGGCTATCAGGCCCAGGGAACGCTCGGTCGGCGTATCCAGAACGGCTGGGACGAGATTCCGATGGATAACGGCGGTCGCGGCCGCGAGACGCTGACGCTGAAGATGGATACTGAGGTTGTTGATGGCTTCTCCGGTCACGCTGACCGGCAGGGTCTGGAGAACTTCGTGCGGACGATGAACCCCCGTCCCGAGAAGGTGCTCTGTGTCCACGGCGACGAATCCTCGACACAGGAGTTCTCCTCGGCGCTGTACCACGAGTTCAACATGCGCACGTTCGCGCCGAAAAATCTCGAAACATTCCGCTTTGTCTGATTATTCGGCGACTGGCAGCGTCAGAATAAACGTCGCCCCACCGAGGTCGGCCGTCAGGTCGGTGTCGTCGTCGAGACGGATTGACCCGCCATAGGCTGTGAGCACTCTGTCGACGAGATACAGTCCCATCCCCGTTCCAGTGTCGGTACCCGTCCAGCCACGCTCGAAGAGCTGGTCGCGGGCAGCATCCGGAATGCCCGGGCCGTTGTCGGCGACGACAACAGTTACAGTGTCGTCCTGATTGGTGGCGCTGAGCTGAACGGTCGGGTCGGCAGTATGGTTGTGTGTCACGGCATTGCTCAAGAGATTCCGAAACACCGAATCGAGCAGGTCGTTCGCCTGCACTGTGACCGCTGGGATGGTGCCAGCGATTGAGATGGTCGCGTCAGGGTTTCGCTCGCGGGCTTCGTCGAGTTCCTGCTGGATGACCGAGCGCAACTCGACCGGGTAGCGATTCTCCGCCGAATCGAGCATTACGTCAGCGATGTCTCGTGCGGTGTTGGTCAGCTCAATGGCTTGCTCGACGCTCTCGATAGCGGCAGTCACCTGTTCGGTATCGATCCCTTCGGCCTGGAGGAGTTCCATCGAGGCTAGCCCGACCTGCAGGTCGTCACGCTGTTGTTCCAGTTTTGTTTCGTACTCTTTGCGGGTGCTGATATCCTGCTGAAAGCCAACATAATGCGTAACGCTGCCGTCCGCGCTGTGCAGCGGAGCGAGCGTCACCTCTGACCAGAACACGTCGCCATCTTTCTGATAATTGCGCAGTTCGACACGAACCGGCTCGTCGTTTTCAATTGCCTCGCGCATCAGCGCGACGGGTTCATCCGCCGTCTCCGGGCCCTGCATGAACCGGCAGTTTTCGCCAACAATCCCCTCGCTGGTGTAGCCGGTGATTTCCTCGAAGCCGTCATTTACGTACACGAGTGGGTCGTCGTCCTCACGCATATCCGCAATCGTGATGCCGAGCGGTGCCTCGTCGACTGACTGGAGTTTGAGCTCGACATCTGAGATACGCTCGGTCAGTTCTGCAACATCCTCACCGATTTCTGCCATACAAGTAGGTGAACAAATGCGGCACGTTGGTTTGGTTCTTTGAGCTCGTCACTCCGCCTCCCCGTCAGGAGTGTCGCTGTCGAGCAGTGAGAGACTGCCGAAGTAGACGACAGCAAACACAAGCGCGAACAGCAAGCTCTCCAGTGGCTGAATTGACTGCCCGCGGACAAGCGAGAGCGCGCTCCAGACGACAACCGCGATGCTGACAATCACCACGCCAGTCGCGACGGCCCCAGGGTCGGGAACTCGGTCAAGTAGCGCCACACCGCCCTGTGCGTGTTCCAGGGTCATAGCTCTCCCGCTCACTCCGCCGCGTAGAACTCCCATGCGTCGTAGCCGAGTGCAACGAACAACAGAACTGCGGCCGCGGCGCTGAGATACGACGATTCCACGGCGATGTTGGCGACGACAAGCCCAAGCGCCAAGAGAAACGTCCAGTGGTCAAGCTGTCGAAGGTGACTCAGGAAGGAACTGCTCTCCTCACCAGGCGACACGCCGTCCATACCTACGCTGTGGCCAGCACTTACAAGGACGCTACGGTTTCTGTGCCAGCCCCGTGGGACAAATAAACCCCACAACTGGTACGCCGTGGCATATATTACCGTCCAGTCGTAGTGGACTGTAGGTATGTCCCGCAAACTCGATGGTGCCATCCGCTCGGTCGTCGACAACCACGGCCCAGTCACCGCAGCAGAGATTGCCACGACGCTCGACGCACATCCGGTGACGGTCCGCCGGCACTGTCAGCGTCTCCAACAGGCCGGCCGGATTGAAACCGAGTCCGGCGGCGGCTATATCGACGCCAACCAGACAGAGCCAACAGCTGCGGACTGAGTTACGGCGGAATATAGCCCGCACTACTCAACGAGATGCCGATAGCGACCAGTGAGAGCACGATGCTAATAACTGCCGCGAGTTTGCGCTTCTGTTCGTCGTCCATATTCAGATTTGACCACTACCAGAGATTAGGTGTGTCGATGCTCCGTCGTGATTAGTGCCGGTCGACAATCGCGATATCCGCGTCGATTTGCTCGGTGTCGATGTTCTCGAACGTCGGCGGTGAGACAAAGCGGGAGGCCGTAGAGCGGTCCTGACTTGCACCGATAATGATGAGGTCGTACTCGCGGCCGTGGTTTGTCAGAAACGCTTCGAGGTCTGACCGGGAGATTCGCGTTTCGATACTGCCGGAGAACGTTTCAACGAGGTTGGCAAGCACGTCCTCTGCCCGGCGGCGCTCACGGGCACTGGTAACGAAACTTGCAACGCTGACTTCGCCAGTTTCGGCCGCCAGCCGAGTTGCAAAGTCGATCATGCTGTGTGCCACGTCGTTCGCCCGGTTGACAGGCACGAGAATCCGACGCCAACGAGTCTGGCCCTCGAACGACCGGTGGATGATTGTGTCAATTTCGCCACGGAATAGCTCCCTGGACCAGCCATCTTCGGTCTCGTACGGCGCGGCAATCAGGTCACAGTTTGCCTCTCGTGCCGTGTCTACGACCATATCGGCTGGTGACGCACCGGCCGTCGCGACTACAACCTGACAAGGGACGCCAACCTCAGTTTCGATGGCGGTGGCGTGGCGCTCGATATCAGCAACCGACGCATCCAGGTCATCACGCATCCCGATTTCGTCGAGGGGTTCAGCGCCGTCGGCGACCAGCGCATCGTCGGGTTGTGTAGGGCCGCTTTTGACCAGTGAAGTTTCACCGTGGCTCTGGAGCAGTGCGCGCTCTGCACGGGCCATCGGTTCTTCGTCGACCATCTCCAGAAGCACGACTTTGCCCGCGCGATGTGCGCCCGCAAGACGTGCGGCGAGCATCGCCGTCGCAGCAGGGTCGGGCCCAACCATCGGGACGAGCACCTGGTCGTCGGCGTCGGTCGTCTCGTAGAGATACTGCGCGCGCTGTTCGTAGATGTACCGCCGCCAGACCGCGAACGTCCCGGCGACGAGTGCGCTGCTCACCGCAGCGCCGAGGACGAACAGCCCCAGTGCGTCAACCTGCGCCCGAACGAACAGCGTCAGCAGTGCCATCGAGAACGCCGCCGGTTCTTCGACGCCCAGCACCCAGACGGCAAGCCCGGTCATGAAGACGGTTATGCCGGCAGCGACGGGGTTGAGTTGTCCTGTTGGCGGCGTGAACAACAATCTGGCTGTCACTTCGATTGCGACCCAGCCACACAGCGCGCCAACGGTGAGGCCGCCGACGAACTTCACCGGCGAGGCGTACTTGCCCTCCGGGTCAGCAAACAGTGTGTACGCTCCAGAGACCAGCGGTGGATAGACGAGAAAGGAGAACACACCAACGGCGTTCGAGAGCAGTGTCACGAGCGCAATCAGGACGGGAACGATGAGCAGAATTGAGAGATGAACGATTGTATTCGTCTGTTCGAGCCACCGGCGCAGTTCGCGGCGTTTGCGCCGCCAAAATCGGGTGAAATAGCGAACAAGTAGACTCCAGCGTTTCCCCATTACTATAGCGCTCGTCTATGCACGAGTAAAAGGCTGACCCAAGTCCTCCAGATGCCTCCAAGCGACAGGTCGTGACCGCGAAGTGTTAGCTTGGCTTGTCCAAGTTAGTCAGACCAAATAATTTTCGTCCGTTGGTTTTGGTGACTGCCTGAGGTGGATTTCCAGATTATTCCGATAGGCCGACGGGGCGAGCGTGCCGGGAGCGAAAATCCACGCAACGGTTTGCCAAGCATACGACGAGCGAAGCGAGTCGTTTCACTGCTGGCGACCACCGGGAGCCAGCAGGAGTTTTTCCCCAAGTTTTTGCGAGGAGTGGTGCGCTCGCCGCAGCGA
>JAQCNR010000356.1 GCA_028274925.1 Halovenus sp. | reverse complement strand
GTCTGTCGTCACCGACGTGTCGGAACTGGCTGCTGCATACAATCCCGAGACACCGCTGAAAGGCGAACTCATCGTTCCGATTGGTGAGTTCGGCATTCTCACTGCCGCATCGACGTACAAAGACAGCTTCAGCGAACTCGACGCGGAGATTCTCGAGATTCTCGCGACGAACCTCGAGGCGATCGCCGAAGTAATCGACAGCCGGCGAGATATCGACCTGCTCGACCAGATTATCGCACGCATCTTGCGACACAACGTGCGCAACAAACTCACGCCGACGCTGGGCTACGCGAACACGATTGTCGAGGAGGCAGAGGACCCCCTCTCTGGGTACGCACAGCGGATTGTCGACAACTGTAACGAACTGAAACAGACGGCAGTCCACGCCCGCGAAATGCGAGAGATTGTCCAGAAACGAGACCGGATAACGACCGTCTCGCTGGGCGCGGCGGTCCGGTCGGCGGCCGCGTCCGTCGACCAGGAGTTCCCCGACGGAGAGTTGGTCTCACACATCACAGAGACACCCGACGTCACGGCACACCCCGAACTCGGAACGGCGATTCGGCACCTGATTCGCAACGGCTTCGAGCACACCGACAGCGACACCCCTCGCGTCGAGGTTGTCGTCGAGCAGCAGCCCGACGGTCCGACGGTCGAAATCACCGACAACGGCCCCGGTATCGACCCGTACGAACTCGAGATTCTCGAGGAACACGGCGAATCCGCGCTCAAACACGGCAGCGGGGTTGGCCTCTGGATTGTCGACCGGCTAATCGAGTACTCCGAAGCACTGTTGACGTTCGAGGCCACGGCCACCGGCACGACGGCACAGATCACCTTCCCCTCGCACGTAGAGACCGAGACCAGCGAGTGAGTGGACGCGACCGCTTCGCCACTCGGGATACTCACTCCACCCCGGTGATCTCGAACCGGGCCCCGCTCTGGTCACTCTCTGTTGCGCTGATTTCCCAGCCGTGTGCCTCGACGATTTGTGCCACAATCCGCAGGCCAAAGCCAGTGCCGTCGTCTGCGGTCGAATAGCCGGCGTCGAAGATGCTGTCCCGGTCACCCTCGGGAATCCCGGCGCCCGTATCCGCCACGTAGAAGCCATCGTCTACGGTCCCGACATGGACTGTACTGTTTTTCCCACCGTGCTCGATGGCGTTCCGGTAGAGGTTCTCTAAGAGTTGCTGCAACCGGCCCCGGTCGGCTTCGATAACCGGCGTGTCGCCAACGTCGAGGGCTGCCTGTGGGGTCTCGACTGTCTGCCAACTGCGCTCGGCCACCTCGGCGAGGTCGACAGCCTCGGTTTCGTCCACCTGGTCGCCCTCTCGGGCCAGCGTCAGCAGGTCGTCGATGAGTGCCTGGCTCCGGTCGATTGCATCGCTGGCTTTCTGGAGATGCTCCCCGTCGGCCGTCTCCTCGGCCAGTTCGAGGCGGCTCTGAGCGACGCCGAGTGGGCTTCGCAGGTCGTGGGAGACGATGCTGGCGAACTCCTCTAACCGTTCGTTCTGGCGTTCGAGCTTCCGCCTCTGGGTCGCCTGCTCTGTGGTGTTCCGTGAGACGGCCATGACGTGGGTGATCTCCCCGCTGTCGGTCCGAACGGGGACGGTCTGGATCCTGTACCGGTTCCCCTCGTAGCTCTGCTCGAACGTCGCGGTCGTTCCAGACAGTGCAGCGTCCAGATGGTGGGCAAGTTCCTCGGCGATGTCCGCGGGATACTGGTCGTACGGTGTGGTGCCCGCCAACCGCTCGGGAGACAATCCGACCGCAGACAGCTCCGACCCACCGGCACGGACGACCTGCAGGTCCGAATCGTACAGGAAGACGGCCCCGTCGGGGAAGTTCTCGACCAACGTCTGATACTGGATTTTCATCTCCCGGAGTTCCTGTTTGCGACCGACCCGGTCGAGTGCCGCGACGAGATTCTCGGCCAACAGTTCTCCGAGCGTGAGGTCTTGCTGGTCGAACGCGGCCTGTGCTTCGGCCCCGGCAATCAGGATGCCGTGGTCGCCGAGTGGGAGGTAGAGATAGCTGCGTAGCGTTGTGTTCGGGTCGTGAGCGTCCGGATCCTCTTGTACGTCTTCGATCGCCTCTGGCTCTCCGTCTCGGTAGACTCGTCCAGCGATGCTCTCTGATACCGGGAGGGTTGTCGTCTCCCCGACGAGTGCCGTCACCTGCTCGGAGTGTGCTACGGGCACTAACTCGCTGTCTTCGGCATCGGCGAAGTGAACGGCGTTCGCCTTGAGGCCCAGAATCGCACTGGCAGCCTCGACACCGATGTCTGCGACCTCTTGCTCGGTCTCTGCCATCATGAGTGCCTGTGTCGCCTGGTTCAGTTCGGTTAACCGCTTTTCGCGCTCCTTTCGCTCGGTAACGTCCTCCTGTGTTCCGAGATACCGGACGAGTTCGCCATCGTCGTCGTAGATAGGAGTGACCGTCACCCGGTTCCAGAACTCAGTGCCGTCTTTCCGGTAGTTGCGAAGTTCGACATAAATCGGTTCCTCGTTATCCATCGCCTCCCGGAGCGCAGCAAGCCGTTCGGAGTCGGTCTCCTCGCCCTGGAGAAACCGGCAGTTGCGCCCGAGCGCTTCCTCTAGTGAGTACCCAGTCATCTCCTCGAACGCGCTGTTGACGTACACCAGTGGTTTGTCCGCTTGCGTGGCATCGGCAAGCGTAATCGAGACGTTCGCGTCGTCGATAGCCTGCTGTAGCCGCTGGAGTTCCTGCCGGCGTTGCTCACGGTCGGTCACGTCACGAGTCGCCCCGACGATATACTCGATCGAATCCTCCATTACCACCGGCGCGATTCGCGTCTCCCACTGGCTCGTCTCTGCACCCAAATCCAGCTGTTCTGTGTACTCGAGTGGCTCTCGGCGTTCGACACACTCGCGGTATCTGCGCTCGACTGCCGCGCCCTGTTTGTCGCCGAGAATCTCCGTCGGTGTCCGCCCACGCAGTTGGTCCGCCGACAGCCCCGTTGCGTCCTCGTACGCTGGATTCACCCGCTCGACAGTGAACTCGCGACCGACGCCGATGAGAAACAGCGAGTCCTGTGCGTTGTGGAACAGGGTCTCGATTTTCTCGAGGTCGCGCTTGCGATTCCGCTGGTCAGTGATGTCACGGAAGACGACGACCAGTTGTGTGACCTCACCGTTCGACTCTACGGGGCTGGCCTCACACTCCCGAACAACCTCGCCCGCCGGCAGGTTGAGCGAAACGGTGTATTCGACGGACTGACGGTCCCGAATGCACGTGCGGTATGCGCCGGCGACTTTCTGCCCGTTTTCCGGGCCGAGCGCTTCCTGTGGTGTCTGACCCACAATCTCTGCTCTGTCTTTCCCGATGAGTTCGGCCGCCCACGGGTTGCACTGCTCGTAGCGGAAGCCGCCGTTCTCGATATTCACCAGCAGGAGGCCATTTCGTGCATTCTCGAAGACGGCGGTGTACTCCTCTCGTGTCTCGCGGAGTTGTCT
>JAQCNR010000351.1 GCA_028274925.1 Halovenus sp. | reverse complement strand
GGTGCCCGCCAGCAGGGGCTTGACGAGGCCGACGAACCAGTCATTATCGCACTGGCTGCGACGCTGCACGACATCGGTCACGTCGTCCACCGGGACGACCACCCCTACTACTCTATTCCGCTGGCGGCAGATATGCTCAACCGCATCCTCGACGAGTTCTACGACCTCCGCGAGCGGGTTCGGATGAAAGGCGAGATTCTGCACGCCATCATCTGTCACCACACCGAAGAAGAACCGCTAACGCTCGAAGCCGGTATCGTCCGGGTCGCAGACGCACTGGATATGGAACGTGGGCGCTCACGAAACCCATACGAACGCGGCGGCCGCGGTATCAACACTGTCTCCAGCCAGGCTATCGAGCGCGTGATGCTCAAAGACACCCCCGGTCCGACTGTTCTCGTGGAAATTGCGATGACGAACGCCGCGGGCGTCTTCCAGGTTGACAACCTTCTGAAAGCGAAAATCAAGGACTCGGGCCTGCAGGAATATCTCCGCATCGTGGCGATCAACTCGCACACAGATGACGAACAGATTGTCGAACGGATCGAACTCTAGCTACTCGTCTCGGGTCAGCGCGTCGTCTCCGTGGCGCTCGCGGAGGTCGGCCAGATACTCCTTCTGTTCTTGCACGCGCGGCGTCGGAGAGTCGTACGGTCGCTCGAACATCTCCATCGGGTCCGGTTCGATTTCTTCCGCTTCGTCGATCATGGCCGCGATTTCGTCTTCCACGCGTTCCTGAATCGAATCGATCTGGTCGTCGGTGAGTAGTCCGCGGTCCCGGAGGAAGGTTTCGTAGCGCTCGATAGGGTCGAACGCAGCCCAGCGCTCGACTTCGCTTTCCTCGCGGTAGGCGTCTGGGTCGTCGACTGTCGTATGCGCGCCGAGTCGGTACATTACGGCCTCGATCAGTGTTGGCCGACCGGCCCGGCCAATATCTTCGGGCGCCTCTGCGTCCGGGTCACGGGCTTTCTCGACGGCGGCTTGAGTCACAGCGTACACCGCCAGTGGGTCCATCCCATCGACCCGCATCCCCTCGAATCCGTAGGCCTGGGCTTTCTGTGCGATGGTCGCGCTCGCAGTCTGGTTCTGGCGTTCGATCGAGATGGCGTACTGGTTGTTGTTACAGAAAAACACTGCCGGCACGTTGTAGACCCCCGCGAAATTCAGTCCTTCGTGGAAGTCACCTTCCGAGGTTGAGCCTTCGCCGAAGTGGCACATCACGACAGTGTCGTCACCCTTGAGTTTCGAGGCCCACGCCATCCCCGTCGCGTGGGGCATCTGGCTCCCAATCGAGATATTCATCGGGAAGATGTAGTCCTCAGCGAGGTGGCCGTTCCCTTCCTCGTAGCCCATCCAGTAGAGGAGATACTTGTAGGACATGCCGCGAACGCCCGCAGCGCCGTGTTCGCGGTACTGGTAAGATATCCAGTCCTCGTCAGCGAGGGCGTGTGTCGAGGCGACCTGTGCGGCCTCCTGGCCGGCCAGTGGTGGGTACGTGCCGATGCGGCCCTGTCGGTGCATCGTGACCGCACGCTCGTCGAGATGGCGGGCAAATCGCATCTGCTCGTATATCTCGACAAGTTGCTCGTCGGACAGGTCTGGCACGGTGGCGTCGTCGTGGACCTGCCCATCCTGGTCCAGCACCTGCACCAGATCGGATTCCCCCGGCAGACTCCCGGTCGTTGTCATACTCTGTCTCTCGCTGCACAGTTCCTAAACCCTTTTTGCAAACCTCGTGATATGAACGCGTGTTTCGTTGGCGACAGTCTCGAACAGTCTGGCTAGTACTTGCTTCAAATGCACGAAAAGGTACATACAGGACGGTCTTGTTATGGCTGTGTATGGGGAGAGACGGGGCCGATGATATTGACGAGGGGGTGGCGAAAGCATTTGGAATTTTCGCGTTGACAGAGACGAGTCTCCCAGAAGCCGCGAAGATGGGCGGTGTGACACGCTGGGAACTCGAAGACGCAATCGAAGACGCAGGGCTCGGCGACGTCTTTGGAATCGACCAAGACGGTGACGTCTCAGAGACAATTGACGACTTGCTCGACAGCTAACTCACTGGAAGGTGAGACGGTCTCTGACTGCTCGAACCTGACTGAGTGCCTTCTCCGGGTCGTCGTCAACTGTCGTGATGTGGCCCATTTTCCGAAGATTGTAGAGTTCACGCTTGCCGTACCAGTGCAGCGAGAGGGCGTCACTTTTCAGTGCCTCGTCGACGCCAGAAAGCACGGCCTCCTGACGCTGCTGTACGTCGCCAAGCAGATTCGAGAGTGCTGTCGGGTCGCGTCGCTCGGTTGAGCCAAGCGGGCGACCAGTGACTGCTCGCAGGTGTTGCTCGAACTGTGAGGTGTGACAGCCCTCGATTGTCCAGTGGCCCGAATTGTGTGGCCGAGGCGCGATTTCGTTCAGCAAAATTTCTCCGTCGGACCGCTCGAAGAGTTCGATGCCGTAGACGCCGCGACCTGACATCACTTCAAGAATGTCCTCAGCCACCTCACGAGCGCGTTTACGCGTCTGTTCGTCAGTCCGGGCCGGTGAGATTGTTTCTCGCAGAATCTCCTCGCGGTGAATCGTTTCGGTCACGGGGAAGGTACCTGTCTCGCCGTCACCCTGACAGCCCATCACTGCGAGTTCACGGTCGTAGTCGACGAATTCCTCGACCATCGCCGGCCCCTCAATCGCCTCGAATGACTCCTCGACATCGTCCGGCGATTCGACGGCTACGGTTCCACGACCGTCGTACCCACCTTCGCGGGCCTTGAGCATCGCCGGATAGCCCAACTCATCGAGCACGGCTCGAAGCTCCGCAGCTGAGTCGACAGCCTCGAACGCCGGAACGGGAATTCCGGCCTCCTGCAGACGCCGTTTCTGTACCAGTTTATCCTGAATCAGTCGTAGTGTCTCTGGTTTTGGATGGACGGGCGTCCCAGTCTCTTCTTCGATTGCCTCGAGCACGTCGGGGTCTGCGAGTTCGATCTCGAAGGTGAGATACTCGGCTCGCTCGCCGAGTTCGCGGATAGTCGCCTCGTCGTCGAAGGCCCCTTCCACCTGGTCGCGGGCCACGAGTGAGGCGGGACACTCCGGCGTCGGGTCCGAGACGAGCAATTCGACGCCCAGTGGTGAGCCGGCCTCTCCGAGCATCCGGCCGAGTTGGCCGCCGCCGACGACGCCAACTGTCGTCGCTGGCGATTGTATTGTCATACCTGCAGGTTCCGAACCAACCCGCAAAACCGTTGTGTTCCTGCATCCAGCAGACTTTTGCCAGTTGCACGACAGTAGCGGATATGGGAAATTTCGACGGTCTCGACTTACACTCTGTCGAAGACCAACTCAGTGACGGAGAGAGTCCCGACGGCGGCGGCCGAATCGTCCTCGGTGTGCTGGACGGCACGACGCCCGGTGAGCAGTGGGTTGACCTTATCGAGGATGGTGCCGTTCTCGTGCTCAACGTCGACGGCGACCTGAACGACCTCGGCTCTGGATTCGCCCGCGAGGTGAGCGAGGGCGGCGGCAATCTCGTTCACTTCCGGGGCTTTCTCATCGTCACCCCGCCCGGCGTCAGCATCGACACCGACCGTCTCGACTGAGATGACCGGAATCGTCTTTTTCCGGACCGTCAAACGAGCCGATGTTGTCGAGTTTTACACGGAATTGCTCGGGTTCCAGCAGTGGCTCGAACAGGACGGTGGCTGTACAATTCTCCAGCGAGACAATCTCCTGATTGGCTTCTGTGACGCCGATAACGCCGAGACAGAAGGGATTGTGACGGTGGCTGTCGAGGACCGTGAAGCCGTCGATAGACTGTACGACGAGTTAGCGGTAGAGGCACGCCATCCCCCCGAAAAAAACGACGAGTTCGATATCTACCAGTTCTTTGCCGATGACCCAGACGGCCGCGCTGTCGAGGTGCAGACGTTTTTGCACGAGACGCCACCGGTCGAGTAACTCCGTCCACGGCGGTGTCGAACTCCGTTGCTGAGTAACCTGGTTCTAACTTTGCTCACGCGGGCCGAACGGCGCGTGTGAGAACAGCAATGACGCGACGCTGGACGACAGCACACGGAGTATCTTCTGGCGCTTCACCGAGGCACCGATGACCGACTGGCGAGCCGTGATACTCGGTTTTTTCGTTATTCTCGTGCTCGGGGCGGTCGGACTCGTGATTCCTGGGCTGGGACAACTGCTGGCGGCAATCATCGGCGGCGTGGTCGCCGGCTATCTTGCCGGTGGTGGGCTTGTGAGCGGTGCCTGGCACGGCCTACTTGCCGGCAGCCTCGGCGGTATTTTTATCGCGCTGTTAGTTTGGATTGTTATCTCGATTGTTGGGCTGAGCCTCGGACCTGTCACTGGCGCGATTGGTGGCGTGCTCGGTTTAGGGACGTTCCTCGTTCTGGTCGTCCTGTCGATGGGTGCAGCACTCGAAAGTGCACTCGGTGGTGCTATCGGTGGGGCACTACAACAATAACAACTACGCCGAGCATTCTGGGATATCCAAACGGGGGCTGTCCCAGCACTGCTGGGAGGCAACCCCGTTACTCGACGCGTTCGATAATCGTCGCGATTCCCTGCCCGAAGCCGATGCACATCGCACAGAGGCCGTACTGTCCGTCACACTCTTCGAGCTGGTACGGCAGTTTGCCCAGCAGTGCCGCGCCCGTTGCACCCAGCGGGTGGCCGTGAGCGATTGCGCCGCCCCAGACGTTGGTCTTCTCCCAGCTTGCCCCAGTCTCTTCGAGCCACGCGGTGAGCACGGACGCGAACGCCTCGTTGACCTCGAAACGGTCGATGTCGTCGACGCTCATGTCGTTCTCTTCGAGCAGTTCGTTCGTCGCCGGAATCGGACCCGTCAACATCGTGAGCGGGTCGACGCCGACAATCTTCGAGTCGACGATTCGAGCCTTGGGCTCCCAGCCGTGTTCTTCACAGGCCTCGCCGGAGGCGATGAGTGTCGCCGCAGAGCCGTCGACAATTCCCGAGGAGTTTCCAGGGTGGATGACGCCGTCTCCTTCCTCTCGGAAGACGAGCGGCAGATTCCCGAGCGTCTCCATGTCGGTTCCGGGCCGTGGGTGTTCGTCCTCTTCGACGGTGATTTCTTCGCCGTCGCGTTCTGTCTCGACCGGGACAACCTGCTCGTCGTAGTCACCGTTTTCGGCTGCCTCTGCCCACCGTTTCTGTGAGTCAGCGGCAATCTCGTCGACTTCTTCGCGGCTGAAGCCCCACTGTTCGGCAATCCGTTCGGCCCCCTCACCTTG
>JAQCNR010000345.1 GCA_028274925.1 Halovenus sp. | reverse complement strand
CGCTGCCCGATAACGCACGTTCTGCAGTTTTCGTCCGACCGTCAATCGGAGTGTTCAACACGGCCCGGGCGGCTTTTCACTCTATGACTAGCGAAGCGACCGAGTCGGTTGACCTCATTGAGCGAGAGACGATTCGCAACCTGAGCGGTGCAGTCGTCATCGCCGCCCTGACTGGTGTTCTGGCACAGTTTTCCATCCCACTCCCCGGCGGAATTCCGTTTTCCCTCCAGCCGTTTGGTCCGTTCTTTGCTGGCTTACTGCTGGGGCCGCTGTGGGGTGGGTTCTCGCTCGGTCTGTACGTCCTCACCGGCCTTGCAGGTGTGCCAGTGTTCTCGAACGCAACTGCTGGACTGGGCATTATCGCAGGCCCAACCGGCGGCTTTCTGGTTGGCTTCGTCGTCGCCGCGGCGGTAATGGGCGGCGTCACCCACCGGCAATTGTTGCCCCGTCCGGTCGAACTGGTGCCGGCCCCGTGGATAGTCGCTGGTCTGATTGCTGGCGTCATTCCGCTGTATGCAATTGGAATCGGCTGGTTGTCCCTCGTTACGGGTCTTGCCCTTGTCGACGCCGCGGCGAGTATGGCTCCGTTCTTCCTCGGTGACCTGCTCAAGATCGCAATCACGGCCGCTGTCGTCATCAGCAGTGGGGAGATCCTCAACCGCACATGATTGCTGTCGACGCCCTCTCCTATCGGTACGACGACGAACTGGTCCTCGATGAAATCTCAGTAACGCTCGACGAAGAGTGGGTCGTCCTGACTGGCCCGAACGGGAGCGGCAAGACTACGCTGGTCCGGCAGTTCAACGGACTCCTCGAACCCGACAGCGGCGTGGTCCGCGTCGACGACACGCCGGTACAGGATGACCCAGTCGCGGCTCGGACGGCTGTCGGGATGGTGTTTCAGTCTCCCCGCTCACAGTTCGTCGCCGCGACTGTCGGGGCGGACGTGGCCTTCGGCCCCGAAAATCTCGGACTGGACCACGACGAAATCGACCGTCGGGTACAGGCAGCACTCACGGCGGTGAACCTCGACGGCCGGGAAGACGACCGAATCGAGACACTGTCAGGCGGTGAGCGGGCCCGACTCGCGATTGCGGGGGCGCTGGCGATGGAACCGGACCATCTCGTTCTCGACGAACCGTTTACCGGACTCGACTGGCCGGCACAGCAGTCAGTGCTTGGCCATCTCGATACCCTTTCGGCCGAGGGCGTCGGCGTCGTCGTCGTTACACACGACCTGCGGGACATGCGCTCGCGCGCCGACCGGGTGATTGGACTTCGAGACGGCCAGATCGCATTCGACCTGCCTCCCGGTGCGGCGGGCGACCGACTGTCCGATATCGACGTCCGTGTGCCGGCCGGGTGGTGAGATGCTGCGCTACAGCCCCGGTGATTCGGTGATTCACCGACTCGACCCGCGCTCGAAACTGCTCTTCCAGTTTGGGTTCGCGATTGCGGCGTTTGTCCAGCCCTCGGTCCCACGGCTGGCCGCGCTGGTTCTGTGTGGCGCGCTCACCGTTCGTCTCGCCGGACTGGGGGTCCTGCGAGCGCTGTGGTCCTACCGGTTTGTGCTCGCCGTGCTGGCGATTGCGCCACTCATCGCGGGGGCCACAGTCGGCCCGCCGTGGATTCGGCCCGAT
>JAQCNR010000344.1 GCA_028274925.1 Halovenus sp. | reverse complement strand
GGTGAGACGCACTCGTAGCCAGCACGAGGCTTTCGCCTTGATTCTTCCGTGAAACCCCGCGTTTCGGACGGCATGGCTTGAGCAAATCACGTCCGGGTGGACTGCATGGAAGGGACCCGGCTGAGCGCCGGTCGGTTTCAGGACTGACTCTTCCGAGGCCGGCGGGGCGGGGTTCGATCCTCACTCGGGAGCGTCCCGTGGCCCTGTCACGGGGGGTTCCAGCCGGCCATCGTCCGGTGGTCTGTGGCACCGAGCTTACGCGATTCACCTATCGAAACGCTGCTGGCCAAACAAACCACTACTGGCGATAAAATAACTACGCCGTCTCGGTGTCTGCTGTTTTCACAGCGGCCAAGCGGTCAGAACGCTTTCTGCGGTGCGGTCGTTGTCTAACCAGAGCAGTCGATCTCGACCGCCCCAGCTGGCCACCGAGGGCAGCACGATCGGCAGCCCCCAGGTCGTTCGTCTACACACTAACTGGACCGTACACTTCACCTCGATCAAGCAGGTACTAAAAGGAACGTGCACACTGAGGAACGCATCCGTCGTTCGCGCTGTCCAACGGACGAAAACAGTGTCTGTAGGATCAGACACGCCGTTACTGGCCGCTCGTCGTGGGGAAACGATTAATAATACGCCAACTGTCATGAGATAGTATATCATGAGTGGTAGTGGCATACTTTCGGCAGTCGATCGGGACGACGCTCCCTCGTTTTCGTTTACGAAAGCCACCCGAGACAAGACATCAGAGCGATACGAACTCGACTCGGTTACGGTACAGGGGGTCACCGAGGACGGCAAGCCGTTCAGCAAAGCACGGATTCCGACCGACGACGAGGGTCGTGTCGTCGTTTCCACCGAGACGTTCGGTGATGACGCCGGGCTCGCGTGGCTCGTTGTTAATCTCCTCGAAGCCGAGGGCTTCGATTACGTCGAGGAGTAGTTTCTTTCTACAGAAACGATCGTTCGGGAGCCGACTACTCCTGGGACCGTAGCTCTGTCGTCGCTTCCTCGTCGAGTTCGCCGTCTTCAGTGATGACCACCCCGTAGTCTTCTCGAGCGATTCCGCGGGTGATCATGTCATCACGCCAGTCCTTGTACACGCGCTCTGCTGGCCGATTGTGAGGATTCCCGTAACCGCCGCTCATTGGGGAGATACAGATGTGACGGTCACCGGGGGCATACTCGTGGCTGTCGTATCCCGTATACAGCTGTTCGACGTCAACATCATCACGAGTGTCGACCTGGTCGGGACGCCTGTCGCGCCGCGAATACCAGGAGGTATCGCTCCCGTCCTCGTCGTCGCTCCGAAGGTGCCAAAGCGACGCGCCGGCCCCGTCCTTTCCGCCGAAGGCACCCCACGGCGTGTGATTGCCACCGTCGCCTTCGACGGTCTGGACGACGGGGGCGAGCATCGTCGTCTCGCGGACGACCCCGTGGCCGCCGCGGTACTCGCCGGCACCGTGTCCCGGCCCGTCGCGCATCTCGTAGCGTTCGACGCGTAATGGGT
>JAQCNR010000335.1 GCA_028274925.1 Halovenus sp. | reverse complement strand
AAGGTGTCCTCGCACAGAGTTTCGCCCGCATCCACAAGGCGAACCTCTTCAACTTCGGACTGCTGCCGCTCGAAATCGACGAGGAGACCTACGCGAAAATCGACCAGGGCGACACCATCGAGATTGTCGACGACGTCTCCGACGCCGTCGCCTCCGGACAGGAGGAGTTCACCATCCGCGTCAACGACGACTGGGAAGCAACTGGCTTCCTCGAAGCCTCCGAGCGTGAGCGAGAAATCCTCGCTGACGGTGGGAAGCTTTCACACGACAAACAGCAGCACGACGACGGAACCGGCGCGCCCGCAGACGACTAATCGCTCACCTTCTTCATTTTTTTGCCGCCGATAGCGGCGCTACTCCGCAGGTTCGAGACAGCCGACGCCACTGAACTCGAAGCGTGCGCCGCCGTCGGTTCCCTCTGTTGCGCTGACCGACCAGCCGTGGGCCTCGCTGATTGCAGTGACAATCGACAGTCCCAGTCCAGTGCCGTTGGCATTGGTCGTCGTGCCGGACTCGAAAATTTCGTCGTGCATCTCCTCGGGAATGCCCGGGCCGTCGTCCTCGATGTAGAACCCATCCGAGGCGGAACCGACACGAACGACAACGTCTGAGCCGCCGTGTTCGATGGCATTGCGGACCAGATTTTCGAGCAGTTGGAGCAGTCGGTCCCGGTCGGCCTCGACAGTACACTCGGCGGCGAGTTCGAGCGTTGCGTCGTCAGTCTCGACGTACTCCCACGCTTCGCGAGCGGCCGTATTGAGGTCGACCGCTTCGGTCTCGTCGATTTCCTCGCCCTCACGCGCCAGCGTCAGCACGTCGTCGATAATGGACTCCATCCGCTCGAGTGATTGTTCGACTTTCTCGAAACTCTCCTCGTTGCCGGTCTCTCTGGCGAGTTGTGTGTGGCCCTTGGCAACGTTGATCGGGTTGCGCAGGTCGTGGCTGATGACGCTCGCGAACTGGTCGAGTTTCTCGTTGGTCTCTTTGAGTTGTTCGTTCGTCGCCGCCAACTCTCGCTCGCGTTCTTTCCGCTCGGTGATCTCACGGGCGTTCGTCACGATTCCTTCGACGAAGGGATTGTCGAGCAGATTCCAGATTTCCGACTCCATGTCCAGCCACTCGCCGTCAGCGCTTGACAACCGGTACTCGATTCGTCGCTTCTCGCCGGGGTTGTCGATGAGTGCCTCGAAGGCGTCTTTGACACGTCCGCGGTCGTCTTCGTGAATGAACCCGAACGCGTTGCGGCCTTCGGCAACCGCTGGGTCGATGCCGACAATCTTGCGCACCGACGGACTGACGTAGGTGACGGTCCCGTCGCGGTCGATCACCGTGATCAGGTCCGAGGAGTTCTCGATCAGTGCCTGATACCGTTTCTGGACGGCCCGCTGGTCGGTCACGTCTCGGATCAGTAGCAACCGGCCAATCAGCCGGTCGTCGTCGTATAGCGAGGAGACGTTTGCGACGACGAAGCGCCGTTGTCCGTCGACTTCAAGTTCGAGTTCTGTTTCGGTCTGGGTACCGTGCTCGTGCTCGGAAATGAGGTCGGCACAGGCTGGGAACACTGCCTCGACACTGTTCCCGACGACGGTCGTATCCCGGTTGATTGCCTCTGTCGCAGCACTGTTACAGTCGACGATTCGGTCGTTCTCGTCGAGGACGATATACCCATCACGCATGCTCTCGATGACGGTGTCCCGGGCAACGGGGACCAAATCGAGCATCTGGTACTGGAAGATACCGTAGCCATAACAGAGTCCCGTCACCGCGAATCCGACCGGCGTGAGGTCGACGAAGTCCGGAATTCCGGGGTTCAGTTGCAACACG
>JAQCNR010000330.1 GCA_028274925.1 Halovenus sp. | reverse complement strand
CAAGTTGAGAGGACGATGCCACTTTCGGTGTCCGATTACTCGTCGGTGTGAATCTCGAACCGTGCGCCGCCCTCGTCACTCTCGCTGACCGTGATCGTCCAACCGTGGGCCTCTATGAGTTCTGCAACGATGAAGAGCCCCAGACCGGTTCCCTCGTCATCGGTCGTGTAGCCGTGGTCGAAGATATCCTCGCGGTCCTGAGGTGGAATACCTGGCCCGTTGTCTTCGAGGTAAAAACCGCTGCTGTCCTCCAATTTTCCGACAGTCACACGCACCTCTGTATCACAATCAGCACCAGTGGCGTCGTTATCCCCGGCTCCGTGTTCTGCAGCGTTTCGAAACAGGTTCTCGAGAGCGTTTTGTAGAAGGTCTGGGTCACCCGCTATTTGTAGCTCATCGTCGAGTGAGGCCTCCAGCGTGGCCCCATCCGTCTGTGCCGTCTCCCACGCGTCCGTGGCCAACGTTTCGAGGTCGATTGGTTCCCTCGCCGTGACGACCGTCTCAGAGCGCGCCATCGTCAGCAGGTCGTCGATCATCGTCTCCATCCGCTCGTGTGCGGCGGCGACAGTATCGAAGTCGTCCTCATCGCCGGTCTCCCGAGCGAAATCGAGATACGTGTCAGCAATTCCGAGCGGGTTGCGCAGGTCGTGGCTGACAACGCTGGCGAATTTATCGAGGCGTTCGTTTTGCCGTTCCAGTTCGTGTTCGCGCTGTTTCAGCTCTGTTATGTCCCGCAGGAGGATTTGTGTCCCACGGCGCTCGTCCCGTGGCCCGCGGATCGGGGAGGTCCGCAAGTCGAACTGACGGTCGGTGTCCTCGGTTGTGTATGTGAGTTCGGTGTGATTCGTCGCTCTCCCATCCATGGCTTCGATCTGGTCTGCCAAGGTTGGGGCCACGTCTGCCAGCGGCGTTCCCACGTCCGGCGTCTCGACACTAAAGAGCCACTCTGCGGCCGCATTGTAGTCAGCCAGACACCGTTGATTATCGACCGCGAGATACGGATCGCCGAGGTCGTCAATTGCCTTGTCGCGGGCGACGGGCGTCACGTCCGCCAAGTCCAGTCTGAAGGCCGCATAGGCGAATGAGAGTGCATAGACGGCAACGCCGAAAGAGGTGTGATCGTAGGTCTCGACCAGTACGCCGATCGACCGTGAGATAGCGAACGGGAGGAGGCCGACGATTACCCCGGCAACGACGACCAGCAGGGCGAAACTAGGCCGATGCCGTGATTTGAAATAGAGCTCGACGAAGTAGTAAACTTCGGCCCCAAGCCCGATAAAAACGGTCATTATCACCAGCAGATTCAGCGGGCCAGGCGTCACGTCGACATGGACAAACGGAGTCCTCAGAACCGTCACCGATGCCCAGTAGAAATCGTGAAACGGCGCGGTCAGTGCCACCGGAATCAGGACCACATACATGCCTCCGAGGAGCCTGACAAACCAGTTCTGTCGCCAGTCCCGCCCGGTAAACACCGCAGCGAACACGAGGATAAGCAAATTGGACAGCGCTGCGGAGGCCGACCAGAACCCCCACAGAATCGGTACTAGCCGGGGGTCAGCCACCATCACGACACCGGCCGATAACAGTGCCCAAAGCGTGGCAGCAACAGTGTAGAGTCCGAACAATTTTCGCGCACGCATCTCAGTGCGAAACACGACCCAGTAGCCGATCAACAGGTTTGTTAGTGCTGTAACCGCGTGTCCGCCAGCGTACGCGAGCGTGATTGTCGCGTCGGAAACCACTACATAGTAGATTGAGAGTTGAGCGTAAAATAACTACCCGTCATACCTGTCAGCGTGCCTGAAGGCCTTGTTCCCCTCGCGCAGTAGAATCTCCGATCAATGTCGAAGAGATTCTATCTTCGAGCGACGGGTTTCCCGGATCAGCGTTCGATTCCAACTTCGATGCTCACTTCGCCTGTCTCGCCCGGCTGTCGAACCGTGACCATGTGTGTTCCAGCTGTCCGGGCGGTCGCGGTGAACCCTGACTCGCCCTGTATCTCGGTCGTGTTGAGTTCTCCATCGGGCCCGGCAAGTGTCACTACCGAATTCTGCTGGCCCTCGTTTTCGACAAACACCTGAATCGTGTTGCCGGCCGACGCCTCGAACGAAACCTCACCGTTTCCGGACAGTTCCTCGTCAAGGACAAGTTCGCCGTCAACTGCCGGTTCCTCGCCTCCCATTTCCGTATTGCAACCCGACAGTGAAACGACGGTGCCGACTGCGAGACTGGTTATGTACTCTCGACGGCGCATAGATGTTATGTGCGTCTTATTGGCCAAAATACCACAGGCAAACCGTCTATTGAGAACCCCATTTCTGAAGTAACTGTGACAAAGATTCTGAGACAGCCCCGTTGAACATGAGCAACGACCGATATATTCGGCTGGGGGTTCTATGTGCAGTCGCTATTGGCATCGTCGTTGCTTGGTTCGTGGCTATTTCGTTCACGATGTTCACCGATATTGAGCCAACCGACATTGGCATAACTGCTCTTGCACTGGTGTTTCTCACCGCGACAACGGTCTACGTGTCGAAGTTTTCTCTCCCCGTTCTTGAGAGTGGGTTTGGGATTTTGGGGTACGGATATCTCTTACAACTGCTGGACGAGCTTGCACTCGGCCCGGAGTACGTCGAAAACCTCGGAATACCTGGCCTCAAGTTATTAGGGTTAATCGTCATTCTGGTCGGCTTCGTTCGAACGAGAACGCGGCTTCGTTCTGATATCGAACAGCGAAAACGTCGAGAGCGTATGCTGGAGCGACAGAACGAACGACTGGAGACATTGGCCGCCATCGTCTCTCACGATCTCCGAAACCCGCTGGGCATCGCCCAGTCGTATCTTGATTTCGCCGAATCGGAGGGGAAGACGGAGGATTTTGAGACGGTTCGCAACGCTCTCGACCGGGCCGACCGTATGATAGCAAACTTGTCAACCCTCGCAGAAGCCGAGACGGTCGTCTCCGATCCTGAGCCGGTGAAAATCGCCGATATCGCTGCTGACGCGTGGACCACCACGGAGACGGAGGCAGCCGAACTGGCGGTGGTCGCCCCCGACGACTGGACCGTCGAGTGCAACCCGGAGTTCCTGCAGAACATCTTCGAGAACCTGTTTCGGAACAGCGTAACCCACAACGATTCGGCTGTTCAGATCGAGGTTGGACTCATCGACGCTTCAGAGTCGGCCGGATTCTACATTGAGGACGACGGGACCGGGATTCCGGACTCCGAGAAGTCAGACGTGTTCGACCATGGCCACACGACCAGCGATGAGGGAACCGGACTGGGACTCTCAATCGTGAGCGACCTGATTGAGGCACACGACTGGCGGATCTCGGTCAAAGACAGCGAGGCTGGTGGCGCCCGATTTGAAATAATAACAGCCGATGGATAGATCGAGACACGAAAGCACGGGATAATGAGACCGATACTGCTGACCGGCACGCTGGTCGAGATCGGTGCCGCGATAGTCGCGCTGATCGTCGCCGGGCTGGCGTGGCAGCACCGCCAGAAACCCGCCGGGCTGCCGGTCACCACGATGGCGCTCGCGGCGGTGGTCTGGGCGCTGGCGAGCGCGCTTGAGTCGCTGGTGGGCGACCTAGAACTGAGTATGGCGCTGATGACGGCTATCTATCTGTCGACCAACGTCGTCGCCGTCTCGTGGCTCTACATTGCAGTCGAGTACACCGGCCGCGAATGGTTCCAGCAACGCCGCGTGCTCGCCGGGGTGCTGGGTCTCGCGGCGGTCAGTGCCGGGTTCATGCTGACGGCACCGGTCCACGGGCTGATATTCGGGCCGGGAACA
>JAQCNR010000326.1 GCA_028274925.1 Halovenus sp. | reverse complement strand
CGTTCGCATCCAGCCCCATGCCGATGAACGTCGTGTGGATCCCGTCCGCCGCAGCGTCAGTGAAGAGGTCGGTCAAGTCGGCGGTGCCAGTTGCTCCCGCGTTCGGCATCATGTCGGTCATGAAGACCACTCGCCGCTCGACTCGTCGGCTGGACGTGCCGTCAACGAGCATGTCGACGGCTGCCTCGAACCCGTCTTCGAGGTTCGTACTCCCCCCGGCCGCGATCTCGCGGATGTGCCGTCGGATTGCGGGCATATCCGTTTTCCCGACGTCTCGAAGCGGCTTCGCCACGTGGGCGCGGTGGTTATACAGAACGACACCGAGCCGGTCCTCGGCGTGTAGTTGCTCGGTGAGCGCGCAGAGCGACTGCGTGGCTGCTTCCAGTTTCGTTTCAGTGCCGGTCTCTGCTTCGCGCTTCCGGCCCTGTTCGTCGTAGTAGTACTCGTCGAAGGGGCTGTCCATCGACCCGGAGACGTCGAGGACAGCAACCAGGTCCAGCCGCGGGCGTTCGAATTCGGCGACAGACAGCGTCGAGTCGAGACCGACTGACAGGTACTGCTCCGTGTCCCCGGTGAGTGGGTGGTCGCTCATGGCCGCCGCGTAGCGAGGGGCGAACAGGGCGTCCGACGCTGTCCGGTCACCCGTCTCGAAGTAGTAGTCGTAGAACAGCCCTTCGTCGCTGATGGCTTCCGGTTGCGGCGTGTACCCGTTCTGAATGTTCTCCCGGAAGTTGGTCACGTCTTTCGCGCCGCCTGCTGCGAGGCCGACTGTCTCGGGGCTGCTCATTTCTGCATTGGCGGCCGGTGCCGCGTGGTCGGCCATGTGATTCTCCTGGACGTGGAGATCATACTCGTCGACGTGCCGGCCGCAGTCCGTACAGACGAAGTCCGGTGTCTCGATTGATCGGTCCGTCTCCATCGGCGTCCAGTCGTCGATGGCACCAGCGTCGTCTCTGACCCGCTGCATGGACGATTCGTCGTCGATGACTCCGAACGGTTCGTCCAGTCCGAACTGTTCCGTTGCCGCAGTGACAGCAGGGTCAACCGCATCGACGACGTGTCCTGCCCGGAGTCGGCCACCGCAGTCAGGACAGTCTTCGGCGCTGCGACGCGTGGCATCGACAGGGCGAGCACCGAGGAGGCCAGTAATCCGGTACATTTCCCCGGTCTTCAGGTGCTGGAACGTGTCGCTGTCTGGCGTTCCGAGCACCGCGAACTGCTCGCCTGTCTGGTCGGCAACCAGCAACCGATTGACCCGTTCCCCGTCGTACTCGATTGCTTGTTTTGTGATGAACTCGACTTCGATGTCGAGTCGTGCGCCTCTTCGTAGGTCTGCGTACGTCCCATCCATTTGTTTGCCTTGGCTGTCAGTCACCCGGACAGCCGACGGGTGCTCACCGGCGAGTCAAACGCCCCTCGTTCCAAGAGAGGTAATCGGCATCGCGGTGATTTTTTTGTCCAATCCTCATGCACCAATACGATGCTTCATGCAATAAAACCTTCGCTGAAACGCACAATGAGGAATATAATATCGCTATAAGAAACACCGTGATGTTGATAGCCCGCATTCCAACGAGTATCAGACAATTTGACGGGATATAGATAGAGAAAGCTACTCTCTGACGTGGAGAAAATAGTCGAAACAATCATTGGTATGGCGTTCATGGGTCAGCCAAGGACACAATGGCTATCGATGCTGGTGACGCCCTCGTCGAAAATCTACACGACCACAACCCGTGGTGGGAACACGGGATAGACGCATTCGATTTGCCAGCGCGGCAGAAAAGCGACTTCTACCATCTCGCCCGACCCGATGAAACTGGCAGTCAGTTCGAAGACCGACCACTACTCGGCCTTGTTGGCCGCCGTGGTGTCGGGAAAACCACCCTTCTCAAGCAGTTCATCCACCACCGCATCAATGCCGGCGACGACCCGAAACGATTCCTCTACCTCCCATTCGATGCCGATCCACTCTACCAGCTTCAGTCAGACGAACAACTCCAGCGCGCAGTTCGGTACTACGAGAGCCGGATTCTCGGCAGAGTAGATACCCACGACCCGCACTTCATATTCCTTGATGACGTCCACAGCATCGAACATCCAAACAAACCAACCATCGATGGATGGGGCAACCCCGTCGCAACACTACTCGAAGGCGTCCCTGGCCGGCACATTGCCGTGACAGCGAGTGCCGGCATCCAGATAGAACGCGAACTGGACAACACCGACATCTCGACAGAAGACTACGGCGTTCAACCGATCCTGCCCGAGAAATTCCGGGATTACCTGTTCACAGTGTATCCGGACCTCGAAGAGTCAGAGCAGCGAATCAGCCCAAGTTCACTCCGAGCGGGCGAGCGGAGTTTGCCGGCCGCACTGAAGAATGGCGACAGAGAACCCTTCGTCGCGGAACTCAGGCGGAAATACGACCAGGTATCGCCCGTCGAGCGGCGTATCCAGTCACAGGTTGTCGATTATCTCGCCATGGGTGGCATCATCAGTTACGAGCAGGACGGTGTCGTCGAATCGACCTCCGGCCTGACAGCAGCTGATTACACACGCCTGCGCGAGAGCGTCCGTGATGCACTCTATCAAGACGTCCCTGGCTTCGAATCCATACAGACCATCGGAGACTTGGAGCGACTCTGCGCACTCGCGGCGCGAAATCGGGCAGCCGAACCCTTCCGATACCAAGAACTCGTCGAACTGTTCGACGTCGACCGCCGGACCATCGCCGATAGTTACCTGCCCGCCCTGTCCAAGCTGTACCTGTTGACCGGCGTCACCGAATACGACAACAGCCGCCCTCGATCAGTTCGCCTGTACCTTCGTGACACTGGCCTCGTAACCGCTCTCGCGGACGGAGATGCGACGACCGTCCGCAACAACTTCGACCGCGAAGCAGACCTCGCTCGTGTGGCCGGGTTCGACCACACGATGCGATTCGCATACGGCATGAATGCCGCGCAAGGTATCGACGAATCCCCGTCAGTTCAGTACTGGCGCGGGCGAAACGGCGAAGTCGATTACGTATTCGAAATAAACAGCACACCGGTCCCGATCGGACTCGCCTACCGATCACGCGACCGTGACGAAGCGCTTGCGACAGTCCAGGAGTTCACCGAAACCTACGACGTGCCGCTCGGACTGCTCCTTGTTGGCGATACGGTTCGAGGTACTGAACCGATTCAGACCCTGGAAGAGGGAGTCATCCAACTTCCTTATTGGCTGTATATTCTGTTGTGTTAGCACAATCGTGCGGACTACCGGTCGGAGACGAGGGCTCCTCAAACGAGATTCTTGTATTGGAGACACGCAGTCGTTCGTTCCAGAAGTCCTCAATACTCAGTACTTCACAAAGCGTTCTCAGTAGCTGTTTCCGAAGTGTTCGACTAAGAGATATAGCGACCAGCGAGACCGTCCCTCCAGAT
>JAQCNR010000320.1 GCA_028274925.1 Halovenus sp. | reverse complement strand
TTCGGCGTCGCTGCTGGGATTCTCGTCGGCTTTGGCTCACACGTTGTCGGCCACCGCCTGGCTCACGTCAGCGATACCTTCGACAACACAGCCGTCCAACTGACCGCACACGCCCTCTCGGCGGGTATCATCATCGGGCTGGTCTACGGGTCAATGCCGGAACTCGGACTGCTGCTCGGACTCGCAATCGTCTCGCACAAGGGGCCCGCTGGCTACGCTGCTGCCCGCCGACTGACCAGCGCAGACCGTTCTGCTTCGGTCATTCTGTTGCCTGCAACGGGCGTCGGTATCGCCGGGATTCCCGCTGCACTCCTCCAGTTGCCAATTGGCTCGCTCGGACAGGCCGCAATCTTTGGCTTTGCCGCCGGTATCTTCCTCCACATCGCGATGGACTTCCTGCCGGAGTGTGAGGTCGGCGGCGAAGTCGGCGAGGTTGCGGAACTCTCCGACAACGCCCACCACCTGCTCGACAGACTCCGCGTCCACGCCGTTGCAAGCACCTCGCTGGGCGGTATCGTCGTTTTTGCTCTCTGGCTCGTTATCGAGTCTGGCCTCTGACTGTCTGTCCGCCTCTCGACCACTGTGTGCAAAAAAATTGATTCAGAGCGATTGTTCCTCAGGTGGAGGCGTCGCTACGCGTCCAGCCTGGGTCCTGACCCGTGCTGTCGATAACGTCGGCCCGACACGCCGGACAGTAATCCGGAGTGATGGAGTTGCTTCGGGGAACGTACACCGCGCCGCCACACTTCACACACGCATCCGCGACGATTGTCGCGCAGTCCGCACAGACGTTGAAATTGTCGGCCGTGAGCTCGCGCAACGGTTCGAGCTGTTTATCGAGAATATACTCGTCGATGACCGTCTGGCAGTTCTGGCACGGTTTCATGTGGGTGCATATTATCTCTCGTGATTGTCCGGTAAATATCTACCTCCGGAATTGACGCAACTGATAGCGGTTGCTCCAGTACGCAGACGACCACTCAATTCGTGTGACTGTCCTCACAGGGTCCGTGGTACCGCGACTCTCGGAAGGGTTATGCCTCCCCCTGCTCAATGTATGTTTGTAATGGCAAACGGTAAAGTTGATTTCTTCAACGACACAGGCGGTTACGGTTTCATTTCGACTGACGACGGCGACCTCGACGACGACGAAGACGTCTTCTTCCACATGGAAGATGTCGGCGGAGAGGACCTGACAGAAGGTACTGAGGTTGAGTTCGACATCGAGTCCTCACCAAAAGGCCCGCGCGCAGCGAACGTCGTTCGACTGTAATACTGGAACACCGCGTTTCAGAACTTTCCAACTTTCACTTTTTAGCGAACTACACTCCCCAGCGAGAGCGCTCTGTATAGTTGTAGACTCTCGACCGCGAAAATAGTGCGACCAGCTACTTCCCCCAGAAGGGGTCACGGTTGCGGTGTTTGTCGAGATACATCGACAGCACCTCGCGCTCGTCGGCGGTGATATCCTCGTTCAGTTCCTGTTCGAGAATCTTCGCGTGTTTCTCGGGAATCTCGACCCACAGTTCGTCACCTTCCTTGATCTGTCGGCCAACAGTCGGCCCGTCGATCGAGACGGCGACGCGCTCGCCGGTACGGGCCTCGTCGACATCTTCGCCCTCGTCCTGAATCGATTTCAACTGGCCGACGCGCTCTGGTTCGTTGCCGTCGAAGTTGACGATGCGGCTGTTTCGCCGGAGCAGGCCGCCGCGAATCTCGACGCCGACGACCGCCGGGTCAGACTGGCGGAAGGTGTGGTCGTCGAGAATCTCGAACCGCGCTGGCCGGGTGATGTTGTCCAGCACCTGCTCCTGCTGGGCTTTCTCGATTTCCTCGACGTGGTCCTCGTAGCGCTCGATCAGTCGGTAGATGACGTCGTGCTCGAACAGCCGAACATCCTGTTGTTCGGCGAGGTCACGGGCGTCGTCGAGTACGTCGACGTTGAAGCCAAGAATCGCCTGATGATGGTCGGTGTCAGCCGTCTCGGCCATGCGCACGTCACGCGGCGCAACGTCGCCGACCTCCGCAGACATAATCGGAATCTCGGCCTCTTCGAGCGTGCTTGCGAGCGCTTCGAGACTCCCAAGCGTGTCGGCTTTGATCGTCACGCCCTCCTCTTCGGTCGAGACCTGAATGTCTGCGAGTTCGGCTTTCACTTCGGCGACAACCTCGTCGACATCCTGATTTCTGACGACGCGGACCGGCGCGCCAGCCATCGCGTCGTCGAGGTCTGGGGCGGCGACTTTGACACCCTGCGCGGCCACGACTTCCTCGACTTTCTCGAACTCTTCGTCCGAACGAATCTCCGAGAGTGGGCGGGGTTGCAACAGCGCGCGAACCTCGGTCACGATTGGGCCACTCTGACCGCCGACCACGATCTGGTCGTTCTCGCGAATCGTCCCGTCGTAGATGACCGCGTCGATGGTCGCGCCGAAGCCCTGCGTGTCGGTCACCTCCAGTACGGTGCCCGCCGCGGGGCCGTCGACATCGATAGCCATCTCCTCTTTCATGTACCGCTGGGAGAGCCCCATCAAGACAGTGAGGAGGTCAGGAATTCCCTCACCAGTTTCTGCAGAGACCGGGACGACACCGATGTTCGACTGGAAGTTCTGGACGCGCCAGTACATATCCGCGGAGAATTCTTCGTCCGAAAGTTGGCCGATAATCTCGTAGAGGTTCTCGTTGAGGTCGCCCTGTACACGTTCGCTCTGGGCTTCGATGGCGATTTTCGACGGGCGCCCTTCTTCGGGATTCCAGCCCGGAACAGTGTCGATTTTGTTCGCTGCCACGACGAACGGAGTGGAGGTGCGCTTGAGGATGTCGACGGCCTCGTGTGTCTGTGGCTGGAAGCCGTCGTTGACGTCGACAACGAGAATCGCGATATCAGCGAGTGCCCCGCCGCGGGAGCGAAGCGTCGAGAACGAGTGGTGGCCCGGTGTATCGATAAACAGCAGTCCGGGAAGGTCGAAATCGTCGGGATTGACGAGGTCGCCAGCGATGCCGGAGATGACATCGAGTGGCACCGCGGTCGAGCCGATGTGCTGGGTAATTGCCCCTGCTTCGCCTTCGCTCACTGCGGAGCCGCGAATCTGGTCTAGCAGGCTCGTCTTCCCGTGGTCGACGTGGCCGAGTACTGCGACAATGGGGGTTCGCAACGATGACCCCTCGCCGTGCTCGGACTGGTGGTGCTCAGACATCCCGTCTCACCTAGAACTGGTAGATACCAGCCGTCGTTGCCATTTAAGTACATCGTTCATCACTCGGCGGCACCGACGCAGTTCAGAAATCGGGTAGGTCGTCTGGTGCCTCGTACTCCGTCTCCCAGTCAATATACTCGTCTTTCAGGACGTCACAGACAATCTGGCCCAGTTCCGTCAGCGAGGCGTTGATACTCGACACTGTGCCCCACGATTCGATATCTGAGTGATAGTTGCGCTCCTTCCAGTCTTCGGGGATTCCGGGGGCGTGATAGCCGACGCGCTCGGCGAAGGAATCCCAGAAGAAATCGAACCGTCCGATCATCTCCAGGTCGAGCATAATCTCGAAGTCCTGCTCGTCCATCTCCGTCTCGGCGGCCCACTGCTCGAAGGATTCCTCCCACGCACCCTCTCGCAGGAACGCCTCCAGTTCGTCGCGCTTGTAGTCGGTGTCGCCGACGACTTCGGCGTCCTCGTACTCGTTGGGGTCCATTCCTTCCAGTTCTGGCGGGTCGGGGACAGCCACGTCGAGACTCATAGGTCATCGTTGGGCCGGCACCAACATAAACTCGTGACTCCACGGCAGAGTTTTCGTTGTTGATAGCTGGGCCGGTACGTACATACAGGCAGGCATCAAGTGTTCCCCTATGTCACACCGGATTCTCTGTGTCGACCCCGACGAGAGCGCGCGGTCGGAGACGGTCGAACACCTCCGGTCGGAACTCTCGGACCTCGACCTCTCGGTGCTCACTGCTGGCAGTGTCGAGTCGTCGGCCGAGGCCCTCCGCCAGGACCTCGTTGCCGTCGTCACCGAGTACGACCTCCCTGACGGAACCGGGTTCGAGGTCATCAGGCGGGCCGACCACGCCTCCCCGGACGCCGGTGTCGTGCTGTACACCGACACCGACCCAGACTCGCTCGATACGACACGGCTGGAGGGGGCACTGACCGAATACGTCGGCAAGGGGTCGGTGTTCGGGAACGAACGCCTCGCCGAACTCCTCCGGACGACAATCGAGAACAGAGCGCAGGGCTCGTATCCGCTCCCGCAAACCGAACAACAGCGACTGCTCGCGCTTCGGTCGTTCGACCTCGACAACCCGGAACTCCTGGAGGCACTCGACCGGATTACCGACCTCGCTGCCGAGCACTTCGCGGTCGAACAGTCCTCGATTAACATCATCAGCGAACACAGTCAGGAGTTTTTGGCCTGCTACGGGTCCGCCGAGGAGTGGGACTCGATAGACCGTGAAGACTCAATCTGTACGTTCACGATTCTCGAAGATGACAACGTGATGACCGTCCCCGACGTCACCGAGGACCCACGATTCGAATCCCGTAGCGAGACGCTCATCGACATGGGAATCCGCTCGTACATGGGTGCAAATCTGGTTGCGCCCTCTGGACTCGTCATCGGGCCGCTCTGTGTCTACGACACGGAACCGCGGGAGTTCTCCCTCGCCGACGAGGCGTATCTTCAGAAACTCGCCGCGACGGCAATGGACCTCATCGAACTCCACACCCAGTTGGACGCCGCGAAAGAGGGTGAGCGATGAGTGACGCGCCCGACCGCTACGAGTTCGACGACGGGATTCCAATCGAGCCAATCGACGCGGGAACGACGGTGCTCGTCGCCGGACCGGCGCTCAGCCCGTCTGAAGACCTCGCGCGGGCGATGGTCGCCCACGGGACCCGGTTCGGCGAGGGGTCGCTGTTCATCTCCACGAACATGACCTGCAAGAAACTCATTAAGTCGTGTCAGCGCGACGACCCTGCCGTCGTCGCCACACACATGGGCATCATCGACTGCAGCGGGCAGGACATCGGGAAGGCCCAACTCGACGCCAAAGTGAAGTACGTCTCGACACAGAGTGACCTGACCGGCATCGGGATGAAGTTCTCGGCGCTGTACGAGTCGATGTACCCCGGCGTCGTCGAGGGCCGCGTCCGGACTGGTCTCATCAGTCTCTCGTCGCTGTCGATGTACGTTGACCTGCGCACGCTGTTCCAGTTTTCCCAGACCCTCTCGGGCCGAATTGACAGCGCAGACGGACTCGGTGTGTTCGCTATCGACCCGACGACCCACGACACGAAGACGGTGAACACGCTCAGCCAGGCCGCCGACGGTCGGATCGAGGTTCGTGGACCCGAGGAGACCGACGCCGACGGTGAACTCCGCGTTCGAGGACTGCCAGACCAGCCCAGCGAGTGGCAACCCTTCAGGCTGTCAGACTGACTCGGCCTGTTCGAGTGGCTGGTGTTGCGCGACGAACTCCAGAAAGTTCTCGAAGACGGTCGTCGCCTCGGCGGCCGCCGAGATATTTTCCTCGTTGATGCCGTCGAAGACGCGCTGTACCTTCTGTTCGGGGAGTTCGTCTTTCCCTCGAGTCACTCGCTCGGCCATTGCCCGGTCGTACTCCGGGTGAAACTGCACGGCGAAAACCTGCCCTTGCCGGAAGCCGTGGATTCCGTAATCGTTTCTGGCGAGCAACTCTGCGCCGGGCGGCAGCCGTGTCACCCGGTCTGAGTGCGTCGTAAAGACGGTGAAATCGCGGTCGATGTCCTCGAACAACACTTAGGTTCCCTCGTGTTCGACCGTCCGGTAGCCGATTTCGTACTCACCCATGTTCTCGACCGACCCGCCGAGGACCTCCGCCAGTAACTGATGGCCAAAGCAGACGCCGAGATGTGGCATCCCCTGTCGGATTGCGGAGCCAACCCACGTTTTGAGTTGGCCGATCCACTCACGGTCCCAGTAGACCGACGCCCGCGACCCCGTAATGAGACAGCCGTCGAACGACAGCGTCTCCGGAAACTCACACGCCGTCACGTCGAAGTTGACGAGTTCTGCGGGCACTTCCCGCTCGAAATTCTTGCGGGTCTCCTCGCCAGCGTGAGCGGCGTTCAACAGCGCAATGCGGACATTTGACATTGTTCACATCTGTGTCTTCAGCCCAGATAAACGTTGCAGTATGGGATTCTCTCAGTAATTGTTGAGTATACGCTCACTCTGACGGCGTTTTGGATACTATCGCTCACTTTTGCGTAGCAATATACAATACTAGTTAATTTTATCGTTCAAAGTGTGTGTTTGGCGTATCAATAGCACAAATTACTAAAATACCAATTCAAATCTCGCGGAATTCCTGATATTTATATTGTTGTAGAATATTCGTTGGGACGAACAGAACGCCAAGCGGTTGGCTGCAACGCCTTCCGGAATCATCAGATCAGGACTGTGTCAGCACACGAATCGGAACCAATCCGTCGGAGCATCGAAGTCGAGTACTGGGTCATCGACGACCACGGGCGACTCGTCGAACCTGATGGGTTGACAGAGGTTGCGGCCGGCGTCGAACGCGAGTTCGTCGCACCCATGCTGGAAATCAAAACGACACCGTGTGCGTCACATGTCGAACTTCGCCGGGAATTCTACGGCCGAATCGAGGCGGTAGTTGAACTGGCTGCGGAGCGTGGCCAGCACCTCGTTCCGCTGGCAACCCCAATTAACGCCGATTCGATTCGGGACCTGCCCAACGACCGAACTGACGTGCAGGCCGACCTGATTGGCGAGGAGTTCGAGTACGTCCGCCACTGCGCCGGCACACATATCCACGTCGAACAACAGCCCGGGCGAGCAGTCGAGCAGTTGAACACGTTCATCGCGATCGACCCCGCCCTCGCGCTCGTCAACTCCGCGCCGTACTACCGCGGCGAGGAGGTAGCGGCCGGGGCGCGCTCGAAACTGTACCGCTGGCTGGCCTACGACAACCTCCCACATCAGGGCCGACTGTGGCCCTACGTCGACAGCAAAGCGGAGTGGAACCGCCGACTCGAACGCCGCCACGAGGAGTTCGTCACCGCGGCTGCCGAGGCGGGTGTCGACCGCCAGACTATCGAGGCGAACTTCGACCCCGAGAGTTCGGTGTGGACGCCCGTGCAGTTCCGGGACAGCTTCGATACTGTCGAGTGGCGCTCGCCCGACACTGCCCTCCCGAGTCAGGTGCTCCAGTTGGCCGACCGGCTTGGGAAAATCACCGAGTCGCTGCAAAGCGCCGACGTCAGTATCGACGGGTCGACGCCGGCGTTCTCAGCAGCGGAGGTTGTCCTCCCCGAGTTCTCCCACGTTCTCGACCACGTCGAGACAGCCATCACTGATGGTCTCACCGACGACCTGCGTGAGTATCTCGACGAATTTGGGTTCGATGTCGACGCCTACGAGTCCACGACATCGGAACTGGCCGGCAGTGGTGACATTTCCAAAGACGAGGCCAGAAAAATTCGTCTCGAACACGCGAACCGACTCGAAGACGATCTTAATCACAGAATATCGGCGGTCGGGGACTGACTCACTCCGCCTGCGTCACACCCGTTCCAGTCTCGACAGCCGAGAGGTCGATGTTGCCGTTCGGCATCGGGATTCCTTCGTAGGGGTCCGCCGAGAGCAACAGCGACCCATCGAGGTCGGCGTATTCCACCAGCGGGGCGAGATGACACGCCCCCGCGAGCGAGGCCATGCTCTCGACCATACAGCCGAGCATGACATCGAGGCCGTGGGCGTGTGCGGTCTCGATTTGCCGCATGGCCGGCCGAATCCCGCCACACTTCGCGAGTTTCACGACAACGATATCCACGTCTGTGACTGTCGGCACATCCGAAGCGGTCACGCAGGACTCGTCGGCAGCAACCGGTAAGAATCCCTCCTCGGCGACCCGTGCAAGCCCGTCTGGGTTGTCGGCCGGAACCGGCTGTTCGACGAACTCGACGCCAGCGTTTGCGAGCCACTCCATCTTCTCGATTGTCTCTTGGGGCGTCCACGCACCGTTGGCGTCGACGCGAATCCGGGCCTGTTGTACGGTCTTCCGAATTGCGTCCATCCGTGCCCGGTCGTCGTCGGTTCCGAGTTTCACCTTCAGAACTCGATAGCCCGCACTGAGCGCCTTCTGTGCCGCGCTGGCCATCCCCGCCGGCGAGTCGATACTCACCGTGTAAGAACTCGTCGGCGACAGTGTGGGGTCGAGTCCGAGCCGGCGGTACAGTGGCTCGTCTGCCTGTCTGGCAGCCAAGTCGTGGACAGCGACCGACACCGCCGCTCGCGCTGCAGCCTCGTCGGGCGCTCGCTCTCGCAGGAGTGTCTCGATAGTCTGCTGGCGGGTCGGGTCCATCCCCGTCACCGCATCGAGCAACTCCGGCAGGACGGACTCGACACTCTCGACGCTCTCACCGTAGTACGACGAGGGTGCGGCCGCGCCGATGCCCGTCTGGCCGTCTTCGCCGTCGGGGCGGACGACGACTGTTTCAGTCGTCTGACTCGCGCCGCGGGCAATCTCGAAGCCGCCGTCGATGGCGAGTTCGTGTCGCTCGCTCGCTGCTCCGACAATCATACCATATCGGCGAACGGCCCGTCACCTGCTTCCTCCAGGCGCTCGAACTGCTCGTCGGAGAGTTCGACCGACGCCGCCCCGAGGTTCTCTTCGAGTTGCTCGACGGTCCGGGCACCGATGATTGGCGCGGTCAGCGCTGGATGTGCAATCTGGTACGCAACGGCGACCTGTGCCTCGGAGGCTCCGACTTCGTCGGCAACTTCACGCACAACGTCGAGTGTCTGGAAGTTCTCTTCAGTCAGGTAGCGGTCCTCCCAGCCGTCGGTATCCGAGGCCGTCGAATCCTCGGGTGTCCCCTCGCCGCGCTCGTACTTGCCGGTGAGAAAGCCCTGTCCGAGTGGGCTCCACGGGCAGACGCCGAGACCCCGCGTGCGGCAAAATTCCATATACTCGCCTTCGATTTCCCGGTCGACGAGATTGTACCGGGGCTGGGTAACGCTGAATTTCTCCCAGCCGTAGCGCTCGGCGAGTTCGTTCGCTTCGGCAATCTTCCACGTGTTGGGCACGAACGTCGAGGCACCGAGATAGTTGACCTTCCCGTCCTGCACGAAGCCATCCAGCGTCCGCATCAGTTCTCGCGCTGGCGTGTCGTCGTCCCAGCGGTGGATGTAGAGCACGTCGAGGTAATCGGTCCCGAGGCGGTCGAGCATCAGGTCGATCTGACGGCGCATGTGCTTGCGGCTCAACCCCTTCCCGTTGGGGTCGTCTTCGCGGGTTGGCCAGTAGATTTTCGAGGCGATGACGAAGTCCTCGCAGTCGCGGTCTTCCAGCCACTCGCCAATCCACTCTTCGCTGACGCCGCCGCCGTAGACGTCGGCGGTATCGATGAACCGTCCCCCTGCTGCTGCGTAGGCGTCGAGCAGTTCGTGGGCCTGTTCGCGGCTAGTTTCGAGGTTACCCTCCTGCGTCTCGCGGCCGAACCGCCACGTCCCGAAGGCAATCTCACTTACTTGCAGTCCTGTCTGTCCCATCCGTACCGTGTCGATTATCTCGTCCATACCGACGATGTGGCGCTCCACCGTGTAGAAACGTGCGGATTCACTCTTGTTGGGCTTGCAGACGTTTCACCTGGACGTAGGTTCGGGTCGCCGAGGCAAAGCCGGAGAGGACCAGTCCAATTGCGCCGAAAATAGCTAGCCACAGCCCAATTCCTGGAGAGAACGAGGAGGGCAGTCCAGCGTAGTTGCCGACCTGAACGAGTTCGCTCTGGCTGTCGGTGCTGATGATTGCCCACACGATGAGCGCGACAAAGGCCGCCGCCAGCCCCAACACGCCCACGATGAACTGCAGAAAGATAGTCCACCGAAACGCGGCGACGACCAGCGCTGCGAGCGCAACGCCGACGACAATTTCTGGGAACAGCGAAATCTCGCTGGCGGAGACTGACGCCTGCAGTGTGGTCGAGAGATTCACGACTGCACCGCCGCCCTCGATTGGCTCTGCGGGGCCGTCGACGCGCGCCCACGGGAGCAGGTAACTCGCGAACATTGCAAGGCTGCTCAGGACAGCCGCTGCTCTGAAGGGGTCGGCGTTCGCAACATCCACATCTGCTAGCGACTCCGGCATACGAAGGCCAACCGGTCGCCGAAAAATAACCCTGCTGGTCAGGCGAACAGCTGTCGGGCGTCGTCCAGCGCCTCGACCATCGTGTCGATTTCGGACTTGGTGTTGTAGATGTAGAACGACGCTCGCGCGGTGGCGGCGACACCGAGTTTGTCGTGCAACGGCTGGGTACAGTGGTCACCTGCGCGGACGGCCACGGCGTAGTCGTTGAGAATCTCCGAGAGGTCGTGGGCGTGGACGCCCTCGACGTTGAACGAGACGAGTCCGCCGCGGTGTTCGCCCGCTGGCGGTCCGAACACTTCGATATCGTCGAACTCCTCGAACCGCTCCATGGCGTACTGTGCGAGTTCGTTCTCGTGGCGTTCGACCTTCTCCATCCCGATGGCTTCGAGATACTCAACTGCCTCAGCGAGTGCGATGCCGCCGGCGATAATCGGCGTTCCGGCCTCGAACTTCCAGGGGAGTTCGTTCCACGTCGAGTCCTCGAAGGTGACTTTCGTAATCATGTCGCCGCCGTAGAGATACGGCTCCATCTCCTCCAGAATGTGTTTTTTGCCGTAGAGGACGCCGATGCCCGTCGGGCCGCACATCTTGTGGCCCGAGAAGGCGTAGAAGTCCACGTCCAGTTCCTCCACGTCGATTGACCGGTTCGGCGCTGCTTGCGCGCCGTCGGCGAAGATATAGGCGTCGTTGTCGTGGGCCAGCTCGGCCAGTTCCTCGATTGGGTTAATCACGCCGAGCACGTTCGAGACGTGGACCACCGACACCATCTCCGTGTCGGGACCGATGAGTTCCGCGGCGTGGTCCATGTCGAGGCGTCCATCCTCGTCAATCTGGATGTACTTGACCTCCGCGCCGGTGCGCTTTGCAATCTGTTGCCACGTGACGAGTGAAGCGTGGTGCTCCATCTCCGTCAGCACAACCTCGTCGCCGGGGCCGAGTTCGTTCAGGCCCCACGCGTAGGCGACGGTGTTCATGCTCTCAGTGGTGTTTTTGTTGAAGATGACCTCCTCTCGGCCGCCGCTCGCGCCGATGAACTCGGCGACGCGGTCGTGTGCCTCCTCGTAGGCGATGGAGGCTTCTTGAGAGAGTTGGTGCAGGCCGCGGTGGACGTTGGCGTTCGTCTCGCGGTAGTATTCTGCGATGGCGTCGATTACCTGGTTGGGTGTCTGTGATGTCGCCGCGTTATCGAGGTAGACGAGTTGCTGGTCTCCGAACTCACGTTCGAGAATCGGGAAATCAGCGCGTATCGCCTCGACATCGAGGACATCGGGCTCAGTGGTTGCCATTACAACAACAGAAGGACTGAACAGACAACATTATTTCGGTTGACCGAAACGAATCTTTGCCCCGCAGGAGTCTCGGTAGCTTCTTGACCGACGACTCGTAACGGGCTCACATGACGACCGTGACGGTCGAGACCAGCGCACGCCTGCACTTCGGCTTTCAGAATCTCTCGCTGGCTCACGAGCGACTCTACGGCGGCGTCGGGGTCGGGCTTGCCGAGCCACGGCTGACCGTCAGGGCTGAGCCAGCAACAACCATCGAGTGCCCACAGTCGTGTCGCTCCTACGTCGAGCAGGCCGTCGACGCGCTCGGTGTCGACGGTGCTGATGTCACACTCGTCGAGGGCTACGACCGCCACGTCGGTTTCGGCAGTGGGACACAGATTACGCTGGCGTCGGTGGTCGCCATTGCCCGAGCACACGACCGGTCGGTCGACCCGCGGGAACTCGCTCCGCAACTGGGTCGCGGCGGGCGCAGCGGTGTCGGTGTCGCCACCTTCGAGTCAGGTGGATTCGTCGCCGACGTTGGTCACCCGACAGAGCGATTCACGACCGCGCCGCCGGGTCAGGGGTCGTGGGCCGTTCCGAAACCACTCGGCCGGTGGACACTCCCCGAAGACTGGCGGTTCGTACTGCTCACGCCCGACAGCTCACCGGGGCGCAGCGGCGACGAGGAAGACCAGAGCATTCGGACGATTGTCGAGCGCGCTGACGGCTCTATCGCTGATGACATTGCGACGCTGCTGACCCGGCGACTGCTCCCGGCGGTCGCCGAGGGTGACCTGTCGGCCTTCGGCGCGGCAGTCTCTCGACTCGGTCGGCTCAACGGCGCGTGGTTTGCGGACGAACAGGGCGGCGTCTATCGCCCACCAGCGGGGCAGTTGATCGACCAACTGGATTCGAGTCCAGCAATCGTCGGCACCGGACAATCGTCGTGGGGACCGACGGTCTACGGCGTCACCAATGCAGACCGAGCAGAAACGGCACGGACGGCGGGACAGGAGGCGCTCGCGGACGCGGGTTTCGATGGGACAGTCCGGCTCGTCGCGCCGGGCAACTCGGGTGCGACCGTTCGAGAAGGGTAACTCAGTCGTCGCTCGGTTTGGGGTCGGAGCGGAACCGTTCGTGGGCGGCCTCGAACTCGTCGTCGTCTTCTGTGATATCTTCCCACGCGGTTAGCCCGCGACCAGTTCGAGACCCGGGAATCGTGATGTCGAGGAGGAAACCGATAATCCCGCCGACGGCGATGCCAGTCGTGCCGACGACGAACAGAATCTGTGCGACCGGTTCTAGCCCGAAGACGGCACCGACGTACGCAATCTCGCCGAGGGCTTCGAGTGCCGTCCCGACAAGGGGAAGCTCTGCCAGTGCCGTCTCGATGGCCGCCGAGCCTGCACTCCCGGCGAAGTTCTCGACCAGTGTCGGAATCGACAGGCCGCTGAGCAGCGTCGCCCCGATGATGAAGACGTTGCGGTTCTCGTTGAGGTCGACGTACTGGAGCTGCGAGAGACCAATTCCGATAATCTGTGCGAACATTACGAGAAAGAGACCGCCGACAATCGGGCTCGGAATCGTCGTCACGAGCGCACCGACGAACCCGATGAAGCCGGCGACGAGCATCACGATTGCGCCGAGTTGGACGACGAACCGTGAGGCGACGCCGGTAATCCCGATGGCACCGATGTTTTCGGAGTAGGAGGTCGAGCCGTTACCGGTGCCCATGATGCCGGCGAAGACGTTGCCGACACCCTCCATCGCGAGTCCGTGGTTGATTCGCTGACTGCTCGGTGCCTTCTCTTCGGAGATGCGCGCAACGGCGTAGTAGTCGCCGAAACTCTCGACCATCGACGCCAGCACGCCCGCGAAGATGCCGATGACGAACGACGAGGTGAACTGCGGTGTGCCCCACTGGAACGGGACGATTGGCTGGATGACTGCCGCCTCGCTCACGTCCGAAAGGTCGACGTAGGCGTTGGAACTGCTCTCGATGACACCGCCGACGGACAGCCCTGCGGCCAGCAGCCACGCCGCCGCCAGCCCAATCAACACCGGATACAGCTGGAACAGTCCGTTCCGGTGGCCGAGGTACTGCGAGCAGCCGACAATCAACACCAGCGTCAGAACGAACAGCCAGACGCTCTGTGTCGCCGGGTTGGCAATCTGTGGGACGTCGAACAGTGCGAGCCCGACAAGTGCGATGACGGGCGCGATGACGACGGGACTCAGGTACTGTTTGAGCCGGCCGAACAGCCCGAGATAGCCGATACAGACCTGTGCAAGTCCGGCAATAATCATCGCTCCCTGTAACTCGACGATTATCGTCTCCCAGCCCGCCCCGCTGGCCTGCAAGACGCCGATAATCGCGAGCGCCGGCGCCAGGATTGCGAAACTCGCGCCTTGTACGAGCGGGTACCGGTTGCCAATCGTCGTCTGTGCCAGTGTCGCGATTCCCGAGACGACGAAGAAGGTGCCGACGAGGCGGGCCGTCGGTCCCGGTGGCATCCCCATCGCGCCCGCCAACACCAGCGGGACGGCGATGTTCGAGCCAATCATCGTCAGATAGTGCTGGAAGCCCAGCAGTATCGACCGTCCAACCGGGGGTCGGTCGTCCATCCCGTAGGTTACGCCGCCTGACTCCGCGCCGACACCCGGTGCCGCGCTGTTCCCGTCACTGGCGCTTGACTCGCCCATCTTGCCTGTGGTAACTGGGCACGGACGAATAAACGTTTGAGTTCTCCCGTGGGCCGGTCATTTTTACGCACTGCTGTCCTGAGTGAGGTATATGGAGCGGCTACCATTTGGGATCAACCGTCTCGACAACACCTTCGGTGGGGGTGTGCCACGGGGGAGTGTCGTGTTACTGTCCGGCGAAGCTGGCGCTGGTGCCCGGGAATTCATGTTCACGACTGCAGTGATGAACGGCCTCGCCCGCAGCGGCAACGACCTGTTTGACCTGCACTACGGGGATCTTCACCCGAATGCGACGCTGGCCGACGAGATTCACTACGTCTCCTTTACTGCAGAAGAAGACCAGCTACGCAACGAGATCTCGATGACGATGGACGACGAAATTGCTGAAGCAGGCCTCGAACACGTCGAATTCGAGTCGCTGTCGAAAAACTTCTTTCACGTCAGTCCGGTCCCGCGGGACTGGTACGCCGAGGAGACGACAGATATCACCAGCCTGCGCAAGCGACACGAGGACCGCGAAGGGTTGCTGACCGCGCTCGGTGAGACGCTCAACGCCCGTGCACCGGGGAACCTCGTTGTCCTCGATTCGCTGTCCGACCTCGTGGCGACAGTCGGCGACGACGGCTCGATGAGCTGGTCAGATGTGAGTTATCTCGTCAAGGGACTGACGAAAGCCAGCTACAACTGGGGCGGACTCATTCTCGTCCACGTCAACCACGAGACACTGACTGACACCCAGCACGGCCAGCTAATCGACGCCTGCAGCGGCACGCTTTCCTTCGAGTGGGAAACTGGCGGCTCGAACCGCGCCCGGACGCTGGTTGTCAAGAATTTCCAGGGCGTGCTCTCACAGATCGAGGCCGAGAACATCGTCAAGTTCGAGACCGACTTCGGCGACGCTGGCTTCGATATCAGCGACGTCCGCAAAATCCGCTAACGGCCTTTCGGAAACTGAAATCGGCGGCAAACGCTTAACTATCCGGTACAGAAATGAGAGGTATGGCGAGTGAGTCGAGTAGCGAGCGGACTCTGTCGATTACGTTGCCGTCCGACCTCGACGAGTGGCTGGACGAACAGGCCGCCGCGGCCGAGGTTGACAGAGAAGAACTTCTCGTCCAGTTGTTGGCGACCTATCAGATGGCCGCCGACGAGTCTCTCGAGGACGGATTCGAAACCCACAGCCGCGAGATTGAGGAAGCGGTTCGCTCACAGCTCGACGACCAGCTTGCAGCCCGACTCGACGGGGAACTCGAATCGCGTATCGAGCAGGCCGTCAGCGAGGTGTTGACTGAACAGCTTTCCGAGGCCACGAATTCCGTCCAGCGACAGCTCTCGAACCGCATCGACTCTGCCGAGTCGGAGTTCGACGAGAAAATCACCGACGTCCGTGAGCGAGTCATTCAGGTCAAGAAAGAAGCCGACAAGAAGGCTCCTGCAGAGCACTCTCACGACGAACTCGACGCAGTCCCAGAGCTCGAAGCGACCGTCACAGAGCTTCGGACAGAGCTCGACGCGCTTCGCTCGGAGTTCGACGAACACGTTCCCGACAACGAGGACTCACTGATGGCCGCCGAGCAGCGGCTGGACGAGATGCAAGACCGCCTGCAGACGATTGCGTGGGTGGTCAGCGACCTGCGAGACGCACAGGAGTCCACCGGTGGGCTGCAGGCCGTCGAACGGATCAAGCGTGCTGCCGCGAAAGCCAATATTGAGCGGGCAAACTGCGAGAACTGCGGCGAAGGGGTGGCGCTGTCGTTGCTGACCGACCCCGAGTGTCCACACTGCTCGGCGACGGTCACCAACGTCGAACCGTCCAGTGGCTGGTTCGGGAACCCGAAGCTGCTGACTGCTGCCCAACTCGAATCCGGTGAGCAGTCATGAGTGACGACGACCCCTTCGAGGAACTCGACGACGCCGTCGGTGACCGCGAGGGCGACCCCTTCGAGTCCTTCGACACTGACGACAGTGACGACGAGACACAGTCCGATGAGGATGACTCCGCTGACGAAGACCCGTTCGTCCCTGAACACGAACCATCGACAGGGGCGCCGGGCGCTTCAGACGCCGGCACTGCCCCGACTTCCAGTCCTGATTCCGACGGCGGTGCCGACACCACGGAGATGGGGCTCGACGTTGGCCGCCGCGACGACTCGGGGCCGGGAGAAGACCCATTCTCGGATGTTGGCGACCGCGACGGCGACCCGTTCGATTCCTTCGAGGGTACGTTCGAGGAGATGGATGTCGACAAACTCGACCCGGACGAAGTCTGGCAGGACCTTGCCAGCGCGGAGTCACGTGGGTCGGTCGGCAGCGAACGACAGCGAGCCTACACCGAGGTGTCGAAACACAGCTACTGCGAGCAGTGCGAGTATTTTTCGCCGCCGCCGGATGTCTCCTGTGGCCACGAAGGAACCGAAATTGTGGAGTTTCTCGACATGGAGACGGTTCGTGTCGTCGACTGTCC
>JAQCNR010000314.1 GCA_028274925.1 Halovenus sp. | reverse complement strand
ACCCCGACGGAACGGTCGGGATGCACGATGTCGAGTTCGACATCTACCCCGACGAGACTGTCGCGATGATTGGCGGCAACGGGGCGGGGAAGTCGACGCTGCTCGAGCATCTGAACGCGACACTCGTTCCCGACGAGGGGGAACTGGTTGTCGACGGAACTCGAATAACGGAGGATAACAAGGCAGAGGCCCGACGCGAGGTCGGGTTCGTCTTCCAGGATGCCGACACACAACTGGTCGCGCCGACGGTACTCGACGACGTGATGTTCGGTCTCCAGAACGACGGCGTGGGCGGCGACGAGGCGCGCGAACGGGCTCGTGAGGCACTCTCGACAGTCGACGCGGAGCATCTTGAAGACCGGATTCCCCACTACCTGAGCGGCGGGGAGAAGCGACTCGTCGGTCTCGCCGGTGTCCTCGCGCTCGAACCGAGCGTGGTTGTCCTCGACGAACCGCTTGCTGGACTCGATCCCGACCGCTCGCAACTGGTCGCGGACCGCATCAAACAGATTCACGACGACGGCATCAGCGTCGTCCTCTCGACACACGACCTCGAATTCGCTGCGACGATTGCCGACCGGGTCTGCGTGATGTCAGAAGGCAATATTGTTGGGTCCGGGACACCTCGCGAGGTGTTCTACGACGATGCGCTGCTGGCGCAGGCGAATCTCCATCCCCCGGCAGCAGTTCGTATCGCCAGAGACGCGGAGATCGATACAGATAGCCGACCTGTTACCGAGACTGAACTCGTTCGGCTCCTCGATAACCGGACTGTGGCGGCCGGAACACTCGATGCGGAGTCACAGCGGTAAGCTCCGCGAAACAATTCACAGTAACTTTCTCCACGCCCTACTCGCTCACCGCTAACGCGGTTCGCTCCTCGAGGACGAGTCATTAGCTAGTGACCTCCCCGACGGTATTGTTCGCGCGAAAGGCTTTTTCTGGTCGGCCGGTCGTGAGGACACTGCGATGGGGCTCGACAAAGCAGGCCAGTCGGTCCGGGCCGGTCCCAACGGAGCGTGGATCGCAACGCTGCCGAAGACCCACCGGGAGAGGTATCTCGCTGCCCGTCCCGGCCTCAGGGATGACTGGGACGACCAGTGGGGCGACCGCGGCTCAGAACTCGTGTTCATCGGTCGTGAGTTCGACCAGGAGACGCTAACCGAGCGACTGGAAGGCTGTGTCCTCTCGGACGCAGAGATGGCCGAGGACTGGAGTGAGTACCCCGACCCGTTCACCGCCGACAAACAGCGCGAACTCGCGCGGGCCGACGACTGATGCCAATCGAAGACCAATCCCCGGTCACGCTCCTGAGCGGTGGGCTCGGTGCCGGGAAGACGACCCTGCTCAATCGCCTCCTTACCGTCGGCGGCGAGGAGTACGGTATCGCCGTTCTCGTCAACGACGTCGGTGAGGTGAACGTCGACGCCAATCTCATCGAGAACGGCTCCGAACTCTCGATGAAGGACGGCGGCGTTACGGAGTTGTCGAACGGCTGCATCTGCTGTGGGCTACAGGATGAACTCGGTCAGGAACTGAGACGCCTCGCGTTCGACGAGGAGTTCGACCATCTGGTCATCGAAGCCTCGGTATCAGCGACCCCGTCCCCATCGCCCAGCGGTTCGTCTCGCCTGCACGTGCATCAACACTGTACAATCTCGATACGACCGTCACGGTGGTCGACGCCGCACAGTTTCATCAGGCGTTCGTCGATGGCTGTCCACTCAACTCAACAGACGACGGCGCCCGACCGCTGTCGGGCCTCCTCGCCGAGCAAGTCGAGTTCTGCGACGTCCTCGTCCTCAACAACTGCGACTTCGTCTCCGAGACAGAGCGCAAAGCGGTCGAACGCGTTGTCCGAACACTCCATCCCGGGGTCGAGAGTATTCAAACGACCGAGAGCACCGTCGACCCGGATCGAGTGCTCGGAACTGGTCGGTTCGATCAAGACGAGGCAAGCAGTTCCGCCCGGTGGAAACAGGCACTCTCGTCCGACGACCGAGACGGCACAGACGCCGATTCAGACGGACACCACGAGAGCCAGACGGAGGCGAGCGAGAGTGACCGTCGACAAACTGGACGCCAATCACGCGTCGAGTGGGCCACGCCCCTACGAGTACGTCACCTACCCACGAGTAACCGTGGGCTTTCGCGCTGTTTCCGCTGTGAGTGCATCAACAATCGACGACGATTGACTCTGACAGGGAACGGGAGTTTCAGCGGACTCGCGGCGAGGCGCTCGCTCAGTGGTTCTCGTGGATGTGCCCGCGCAGCGTGTCGGTCTCCTCGAACTGCTCGTCGCACTCGGCACACGTGTTGTGGTGAAGCGCGACGTGCTGGGTCACGCCAGCAGCGCTCTGGAACTGTGCATCGCAACTGGAGCAGGTGTAGGATATTGCATTAATGACTAAGAGTCAAAGCAGACAAAAACGTTATTAAAAATAACGAAGGTAAAATTGCTCCACAGTATTAATCTGGCCAGCCAGATAACTAATTACCCGCCAGTGAAATCGACA
>JAQCNR010000306.1 GCA_028274925.1 Halovenus sp. | reverse complement strand
GCGCGAAGCGAGTCGCGGGAGTGTAGCCCGCCGGGGCTTTCTGGTTGTTAGAGGCCAAGACAGCGTCACGTCCTACGAAACTAAACACCGCGTTAGGGAGCCAGCACCTCGAACAGCCGAGCGGCGTTGTTCGAGAAGACCTTTCGCATCGCGTCCTCAGGTACGTCCAGCGTGAGAATTTCCATCACGGCAACGTTCGGGTGGATTTCCGGCGCGCCGCTGCCGAAGACGACCTGTGAGGGGTGTTCCATCAGTGCGCGTTCGAGCGGGTCACGAGTCCGAACGAAGCTCGTATCGAGATAACACTTTTCGTGGTGGTCGAGCAGGTCGATTGCGGCGTCCATCATCGCCTCGTTGCTGGGATAGCCGCCACAGTGGGCGATGATGACCGGGAAATCGTAGCCAAGCAGTGTCGTTTCGATGGCCGACGGCGGACAGCCCTCCCCGCCGTAGGTGATCAGCGGGAGGCCAGCGTCGTCCAGTTGGGCGAGTACTTCCTCATCGGGCATGCCGTCCGCTGCGGGGTCGAGAATAAATCCGTAGAATCGGTCCTCGTAGGCGTACTGTTCGATATCGTCGGGAGACGTGTGCTCCTCGGAGCGCGAACTGGCGAGGTTCCGGAGTCGAGAGGTCGCCCCCTGACCCGGGTTGCGGGTGCCGTTGATTCGGGCAATTGGACGGAACGGGCGGTTGACCGCGAGTCGGGCGGCGGCGTTGTTCGCCTTGACGTACGAGCCCTCCCGCGTGCCCGGAAGCACGAGCGACTGGACGATTCCTGCCTGTTCCATCTCGACTTCGAGCTGCTCGGCGTCGCCCAGCCCACGCGGCCGGCGGGTCTCGTCCGGTTCCAGTACCACGTGCGTGTCCACAACGCGAAATCCGTGCTCCAGCTCCAGCATCTATCCCGGCCAAAGAGGCGGGGGTACTTAACTCCCTGACCGCCAATTTCGAGCGTTGAGTTTGAGGCAAGAAAACGAGTTGAGAGAGTCGTGTTATGCTTGATTTTCGCCGAAGTTGGTCCGACGCTTGAGGAGGTAGCCAGCACCGCCAAGCCCCGTCAGTGCCGAGACGAGCCCGAAACCAGGGCCACCATCGTCTGAGCTGGCGGAACCGTCGTCACCCGAACCGTCTGACTCGCTCTCGGAACCGTCCGTGCTCCCAGAGTCCGAGTCCGAACTGCTGTCGTCTGTGCTATCGTCCGTCGAGTCTGTGCCGTCGTCCGTCGAGTCTGTGCCGTCGTCCGTACTGTCGTCTGAACTGCTGTCGTCCGTACTGTCGTCTGAGCTACTATCGTCCGAACTGCTGTCGTCTTCCTGTGCCGGAATCTCGCCGCGGTAGACGGCCTCGATTGTGACGTAGCGGCCGTCCGTGCTGGCCGAACGCTCGTCTGCTCCTTCGCCGACTCCCGAGAGGGAACTCTCGCTGGCGTCGCCTGCGGTCGGGTGGTTGAACACGGAGACAGCGCTGATTTCGCCGGCCGCGAGGTCGGTCCTGTTGGACTGTGTGTAACCCTTCAGCGTAGCGTTCTCCAGGGGTGAATAGTCGACGAAGAAGGTATTTTGCTGGTTGATCTGGAGAGTGCCGCTCGGAGAGTAGCTAGTCGTGGTGAACGGTCCGTTGCCAGCCGTCGAGAGTTGCCGCGCGAGGTCGCCGTTCTGCTCGTGCAGCCGTGGGCGGTTTCCCATACCGGTCGCGGCAATCGTCGTTACGAGGTCGACACTCGGGCCGGTGATGATGTGCTGGTCAGACCAAGCGACCGCGAGTTGGACATCCTGCTGGGTGCCACCGAACCGCGGGTCGTCGCCGACGTAGACGCCGGTGGTATCGGACGGTTCCAGCGGACCGTCGTCGAGGGCACTCCCGACCGCGCCGGGGTCGTACGAACCCGTCGCAACCGCGGCACCGGCACCCGCAGTGGTGGTGCTGAGCGAGGTGATGCGGTCTGTCATGAGGTCGGGCACTTCCTCGGGAGCAGACTGCTGGCTGCCGGCGGCCGCCGCCGGGAGGACGTCACTGAGGCCCACCTGTTCGTACAGCGACAGCGGTGTTACCGCCGAAAAGATGCCGAGCACCTGTGGCTCGAACTGCAGGCGGACCGCCTCGGAGTCGCCCTCCTCTTCCTGTTGGTCGCTGGAAGCAATCAGCAACTCGAACAACGCCCGGAGGTCGACACTTGCGAGTTCGACCGAACCGTCTTGCAGGACAATCTCGTCGACTTCGGCCGGGACGTAGTCGGCGTACCCCGGGACCGACCCTATCTGTGCTGTACCGCTGCCAGTCGCGCCCAGACCGACTGCGAGCACTCCCGCAGAGGTCTGCAGCAGGCGGCGCCGGGACATGTTCGTGGCTGGTGGTTCGCTGTCGCCCGCCTCTGCTTGTCGTTCGCTAAAGTCTGTCATACTTGACCGATATTTGTAATATCAAATAAATTTTTGGTGGGGCGTATCAGAAAGAATAATTCGACCGAAGTGTGCTGTGAGGAGACTACTCAACGCGAGCGAGTCGGGAGACTGGCCGGCAAGAAAGCAACATTTATATAGAACCGCAAACGACGTTTGAAGTGAGGTAATTACCAATGTCACAATCTGGCCAGCGACGCATGGGTGGACAGCCTATGTTTATTCTTAGCGAAGATTCAGAGCGTACGCGGGGTGACGACGCACAGTCGTCGAATATCTCCGCCGGAAAGGCAGTTAGCGAATCTGTACGGACCACACTCGGTCCACGCGGGATGGACAAGATGCTCGTCTCCGACGACGGGGATGTCGTCATCACCAACGACGGTGCGACGATTCTCGACGAGATGGACATCGAGCACCCGGCCGCACAGATGCTCGTCGAAGTCGCCGAAACACAGGAGGAAGAGGTCGGCGACGGCACAACAACAGCGTCAATTCTCGCGGGAGAGCTCCTCTCACAGGCCGAGAGCCTGCTCGAAGAGGACGTCCACCCGACGACGATTGTCGAGGGCTACCACAAGGCGTCGACAATCGCCCAGGAAGCCATCGACGACGCCGTCATCGCGACGGACCCGAGCGACGACCAACTGCTGCAGGTCGCCAAATCGAGTATGACCGGCAAGGGGACCGGTGACCTCGGTGCGGCAGACCTCGCACAGACAGTCGTCGACGCTGTGACGCAAGTGAGTTCCGACGCCGGTGTCGACCGCTCAGCCATCACGGTTCACACGCAGGCCGGCGCAACCTCGAGCGCAACCGAACTCGTCGAGGGGGTCATTGTCGACGAGGAACGACTGAGCGAGGAGATGCCACGCTCGGTCGAAAACGCACGGATCGCCATCGTCAACGAAGACCTCGAAATCAAGGAAGCCAACGTCGACGCCGAGTACCAGGTCTCGAACGTCGACCAGCTCAACGCCGCTATCGAGGCCGAAACGGGCCAGCTACAGGCGTACGCCGACGCACTCGCCGACAGCGGTGCGAACGTTGTCTTCGTCGACGGCGACATCGACGACCGCCTGACTGCTGACCTGGTCAGCCACGGGCTGCTCGTCTTCGAGGATGTCGACAGTGACGCCATCGAGTCTGTTGGAGCCGCAACCGGCGCGACTCGCGTTGGCTCTGTCGACGCCATCGAAGACGACGACCTCGGCAGCGCCGAGAACGTCAGCGTCGAGAAGTACGACGACGAGGAGCAGGTCTTCATCGAGGGCGGCGCGGCGAGCAAGGCCGTGACGGTCTTCGCTCGCGGTTCGACCGACCACGTTGTCGACGAACTCGAACGCAGCCTGATGGACGCACTCGACGTCGTTACCGCCGCACTCGACGCCGGCGGTGTCGTCGGTGGCGCAGGCGCTATCGAGATTCGGATTGCCGACCGCATCCGAGACGAGGCCGCTGGCATCGAGGGCCGCAAGCAGTTGGCCGTCGAGGCCTACGCCGACGCTGTCGACGTAATCCCACGCACGCTCGCGGAGAACACGGGGATGGACCCAATCGACGCGCTGGTCGACCTGCGCGCCGAGCACGACTCGGGAACGACGGCTGGCCTCATCAGCGAGGGCCAGACCGGTATCGTCGCAGACCCAATCGAGTACGGTGTCCTCGACCCCGCCGCAGTCAAACGCGAGGCCGTCGAGAGCGCCACGGAAGCGTCGACGATGATCGTCCGAATCGACGACGTCATCGCCTCGAACTAACTCGGCACCCGAACTGAACTTTTATTTGCGCGTCGCAACGAGGAGTCCAGCGAGCCCCGCCAGCGCCGCGAGTGCTGCCGCACCGAAAACGCCGCGGACGCCAAAGTGTGGAATCAACGGGCCGAAGACCACCGGCGAGATGAACTGCCCCGTGTAGCCAGCCGAGGCGAGATAAGAACTGAACTGACCCTGTTTGTCCGCCGGTGCGAGCGCCTCGATCCACGAGAAGGCGGAGGGAAAGACAACACCAAGCCCCAGTCCGAAAGCGACAACTGCGGGGACTGCAGTCAGCGCCGACGTTGCGAGTGTCGCGCTGGCGAAGCCGAGACTCCACAAAAGCAGCGCAGTCCCGACAAGGCGAAGTCGGGTCGTCCGGTCGAGCAGGCGGTCGTAGCCAGCCGCGGTGATACCCCCGGCCAGCCCGTTCGCCGAGAGATAGAGACTGATCCCGACCGAGGAGGTGATACCAAGGCCGTTCAGCAACTGCGGGTAGAAGACGACGATACTGTACAGCAGCGCATTCGCGCCGAAGTACAGCAGATAGACCGAGAGAATTCCCGGTTGGTTTCGGACGACCCCAACGACCGCTCCGAGGCCGCCGCCGCTATCATCGCTGTCGTCACTGCGGGCTGGTTCAGGGATGGTAACGACCGCAAGCACGCCCAGTGGGACCGCGAGCAGGTAGACGCCAAAAGGTGCCTGCCAGGTGAGCGCGCCGAGTGCCCCGCCCAACAGCGGCCAGACGACCGCGCCGAGGCTGTTCGCGCTGGAGCGCAAGCCCAGCGCCCGGTCCATCCGCTGACCCCGATAGATGCTGTAGATGAGCACCGTCAGCCCGGTGTAGATGAACGCGACGCCGACACCGAGGACGGCCCGGGAGAGCAACAGCGGGAGAAAAGAGTCGATGAATAGGCCAGCACCGCCCCCGACGCCGTACAGCAAGAGGCCGACGATGTAGGGCCGGCGGGGGCCAACGCGGTCGATTATCGCACCGGCGATTGGACTGACGAGAACGATTAGTGCCCCGTGCGTTGTGATAATCAGCCCGGCGAGTGACTCCGAGACGCCGAGATTCGACTGGATTGACGGGACGACGGGGCCGAGAATCGCACCGGCCATCACCGTCAGCGTCGCCGAGGCCAACAGCACCCACAGCGTCGCGCGCGTCTCACCAGCGCTCATTGACTGGCGCTCGGGAGAGGATGCTCAACACAGTTGTGATTTCGGAGATTGCTCACTTCTCGATATGCTGACCCCAGAACCCGTCGTGTTTCTCGACGGTGATATCACCCTCGACAGTGGTCTGGCAGGCAAGCCGGAGTCCGCTGTCTGGGTCGTGGGGCGGGACGGACAGTCGGACGCGTTCGATTGCCGTCGGCTCACTCACCTCGCCGTCAATTTCGACGGCACAGGTGCCACAGCTCCCGAGTCCGCGACAGTTGAACTGGCTGGCGCGACCGTTGTACACCGGCAGGTCAGCCTCGCGGAGCACATCTCGCAGCGTGGCACCGGATTCGCACTCGATTTCGGCTCCCTCGAACCGGACAGTGGGCATACCCCCTGTAGGGGGACTGTGGGTTTCGGCGTTTCGGCGCTCACTCCTCGAATATCGAGGCTGCCCGGCGGAGTCGAGCGAACAACAGCACCGCGACGAGCAGATAGACGAGCAGTGCAACGGGCACCAGCGACTCGTCGAGTACCCACAGCGTCGCGAGCAGTGAGCCGCCCAGAAACAGAAAGACCAGCGTCCCAGCGGCGAGTTTGTCGGCGTCCATTACTCGGGGAAAAAGCGGCCGTGGAAGCCGAAGGGATTGTGATGCGGGACCGGTGCGCGGGCCAGTTCGGCAAGCGTCGCCGCATCGAGAACGACCAAGACAGACCGCTCGGTATCGACATCGAGCGCCGGGGCAAGGACAACACCGTCGTCGGCTGCGTCGCCGTCGGGCCGGGGCACCATCCACGGTTCTTCGACGTAGAGGTCACGCTGCCAGAACTCCGTTGCAGTCTCGCGCTCGGTGTCAATCTTGACGAGGCCGTTCGCACCTTCGCGGTCAGTCGCCTGTGCGTAGACGTAGCGGTACGGCTTGGTCTGTCTGTCTGTCCGTACTGTCGGGAGTTCGAGGCCGCCGTCGTAGAGTCGTCGCCGGGAGATGTTGTCGGGACCGAGCCGGAACCGCACAAATCTGCCGGGCGGTGCGGCGTCGAAGCCGTCGGTTGCGAGTGTCTCCAGAGAAAGCGCGTCGACAATTGTGGCGTCGTCGAAGGCAACCAGATCCAGCACCGTCTCTTCGCCGTCGTCGTAGGCGTTGATGGTGTGAAATGTAAAGAACGGGTCGACAGTCTGGTCGAGAACGGTCTCGCCGCTCTCGCGGTCGATGACCACGAATCGGGTGTCGGCGTCGTCCTCCCAGTCCAGCAGTTCGAAAAAGCCCTCGGTGAACGGCGAGAGTGCACGAAGAATGTTGATTCGCAGCGGTGTTTCGACGAGGACCAGTCGAGACTCGCTGACGCCGATGCTGTGGATGTAGGCGGGTGAGTCGGTCGGAATCGAAGCGATTTCCTTGCGGTGACGGCTCTCGTCCGGTATCTCGAAGAAGACGTACTCGTGAGTTCGGCCAAATGAGAGGCCGTGGCCGACGTGGCCGCCGTCCGGGTCGGCAACGAGATGAGCCGTGATCATGTCCATGTCGAGGTCATCTTCGAAGGCGAACGGGCCGCTGTCGTCGAGGTCCTCGTTGAACTGGACCCAGCGAGGCACCTCAGTCTGGGCGACGTACTCGCCATCGAGGCGGGCGACGTGGACGTTGGCGTTGTCGGTTGGCTCCGGCGGGCCGAGGCGTTTGAGCCAGCCGAGCAGTTTGCCGACGCCACTGCGGTCGGTCGCAAACTGGCCAGTCGGCTGGCCAGCCATCGCGTCTGCGTACGCTTCCGAGCGGAGAAACCGATTCGAGTACTGCACCTCGCCGTCGGCAAACTCGTATTTTCGAATCATCGCGAGGCCGTCGAACCAGTGTCGCAGGCGAGCGTCCCCACCCTCGAACTTTCCGGGGCCGTTCCGGAGGAGGGTGCCGGAGAGCCACGCCGGTATCGACCCCTCGACAGGAAGGCTGTACTCGTGTAGTTCCCTCTCGAGAGAGCGAAATCCCGGCATGAAGGCGTTATCTGACACAGCGTTCGGTTGGGCTGGCGAGCGCATAATCCTGTGGGTGAGTTCGGGAAGTCTCAGTTACGTACGAGACAGGAGATATGCAGAACCAGAAAGCCCCCTTTCAGTCCCACCCACGGTGGCCTGTGACACCAGCAACAGGGTGGGACTGAAAGGGGCGTTCACGGCGCTCCACGGCGCTACGCGCCGTTCCGCCGAGGCGGTGTCACCGCCTCGCGCGCCGTGAGCTCGGGAGAGCTTTGCTCTCCCGGCGGCACTCTCGGCGAATCCGGCCGACGTCGCCCGAAAGAGCGGCGCTCTTTCGGGATGATGAAAATCGCCGCTGGCAATTTTCAGATCACAAGCACGCGTAGCGCGCGCAACGAGGTCGTTCGAGAGAGCTTCGCTCTCTCGTGATAACGAAAGACGGCTCTGCCGTCTTTCGAACCACCCGAGAGTCGAGAGTGCCGGGGCTTTCTGGTTGTCTGCGGATACAAAGTAACTCGGTCGTCCCAAGCCAACTACTCCCGAACCGACCCGCGGCGTTTTTGTCCGTCCCGGGTAAGGATAGCATATGGAGATTCTCGTCACTGGCGGTGCAGGTTTTATCGGCGGCCATCTCGCCGAGCAGTTCGTTGCCGACGGACACGACGTGCGCGTGCTCGACAACCTCGACCCATTCTACGACGTTGGGATTAAACAGCACACAATCGAGCGGTGTCAAGAGGTAGCCACAGAGGGCGACGGCTCGTACGAGTACATCGACGGCGATGTTCGCGATGCGGAGACAGTCACCGAAGTCGTCGCTGGCGCTGAGATGGTCTACCATCAGGCGGCACAGGCCGGCGTCCGACCGAGTGTCGAAGACCCACGAAAGTACAACGAGGTCAACGTCGACGGCACGCTGAATATTCTCGACGCCGCCCGAGAATCGGGCGTCGAGCGGGTTGTCTACGCGTCGTCGTCGTCGGTGTACGGAAAGCCAAAATATCTGCCCTACGACGAAGAACACCCGACGACGCCGGTGAGTCCCTACGGGGCCTCGAAGTTGGCCGCCGAGCGCTACGTCTGTGCGTACAACGAAGTCTACGATATCAACACCGTCGCGCTGCGGTATTTCACCGTCTACGGCCCGCGAATGCGACCAAATATGGCAATCTCGAATTTCGTCTCGCGCTGTCTCAACGGCAAGGCACCCGTCATCTACGGCGACGGAACGCAGACACGGGATTTCACTTTTATCGAGGATGTCGTGACCGCAAACAAGACGCTGCTGCACCAGGACACCGCCGACGGCGAGGTACTCAACATCGGGAGCACGGACAACATCGAAATCAAGGTGTTAGCCGAGGAGATTCGCGATATGCTCGCCCCCGAACTGGAACTCGAGTACGCCGAGCGCCACGACGCCGACGCCGAACACACCCACGCTGGCATCGAGAAGGCGACCGAACTACTGGGCTACGAACCGACACACACCATCCGCGAGGGTGTCGAGGAGTTCGTCGACTGGTATCAGGCGAACAAGGAGTGGTACGAACCGCTCGTACTGGCCTCCTGACGATGGATGTCGAGTTTCTGGGCGGCGCTGGAGAGGTTGGCCGGAGTGCCCTGCTAGTCAACGACTCCTTGCTGCTGGATTACGGCATCAAGACCGACAACCCGCCGCAGTATCCGCTGGGCGACCCGGAACCAGACGCGGTCGTTGTCAGCCACGGCCACCTCGACCACTCGGGAGCGGTCCCCGCGTTGTTGCGCGGGTCGAACCGGCCGCCGGTCCACTGGACACCACCAACGAGAGCGCTCGCGCTTCGACTGGCCGAGGACACGCTGAAACTCCACGGCAACACGCCACAGTGCCCGTTCACCGAGACCCACGTCCGACGACTCACGCAGGTCTCGGAAACCCACGGCTATCGCGAGTCCTTCGAGGCCGCCGGCCACGAAATTACCTTCTTCAACGCCGGCCACATCCCCGGGAGTGCGCACGTTCTCGTTGACGACGGCGAGACGCGTCTGCTCTATACGGGCGATTTCTACGCTCGGGCAGGGTCGAATACGCGAGGACAGCG
>JAQCNR010000304.1 GCA_028274925.1 Halovenus sp. | reverse complement strand
CGCTGTCGGAATCGTCGCTATCCGTGCCATCAGTCGTATTTTGGTCACCGTCGTCGTCATCCGGCGTCTCAACAGGCTCGGAACTATCGTTGTCGTCTGGGCCGTCGTCGGTCGGTGTCGGGTCTGTGTCACCCGCTGGCTCGGTGTCGTTCACGTCGCCTGCCGGGCTGTCACCGTCGAGAACGCCGCCAAACATAACGAACGCGGCGACGAGGCCCACGACCAGCAGACCGACCACGACCAGCGCGTACAGTGTGAGACTCGCGCGCTCGTCACTGGCCGAAGTGTCTGTTTGTAGAGAGCCACTGTGCGTAAATTCTGAGTCAGTCAACGAATCCTCCGTCGGTGCCGCACAATCCTCACTCATCGAGTCACTATAGTATCATGAAACTTCACTTAAAAATATTTCTGAGTCCCGCAGAGTCTCCGACAGCACCCAGATAGTTTTACCACAGCGGCGCGTCATCTTCCGGTATGACCGAGACACAGGACCTGCTCGAACACGTCCTCCTGCCACTGGCCAACAAAGAAGACGCCGTGCGGACGGCGAGCGCGCTCGAACCATACCAGCCCGAGCGAGTCACCGCGTTGCACGTCGTCGAGAAAGGCGAGGGCGTTCCGGACAAGACGCCAGTCGAACAGTCTGAGGCAGTCGCCGAAGATGTCTACGCAGCCGTCCGGACTGTCTTTCCCGACGCTGCCGAGCATACGGCCTACAGGCGCGACGTCGTCGAGGCGATTTTCGAGGCCGCCGAAGAACTCGACGCGTCGGCAATTGCCTACCAGACTCGCGGCGGGAGCCGTCTGGTCAAGTTTCTCTCCGGGGATACCGGACTGGAACTCGTTACCGAATCTGACCGGCCGGTCATCGCGCTTCCTCGTGATGACCCCGAGGAGTGACGCCGGGCCGAAACGTGGGGATTTTAAGCGCTCGTGTCGAATCGCCCGTAAGGTCGATATCTATGGAGATGCCACGACGGATGAATACGTACTGTCCGCACTGTAACGAACACCACGAACACGAGGTCGAGAAGGTCCGATCAGGCCGCTCTTCGGGAATGAAGAAGGTCAACGACCGCCAGCGCGAGCGCCAGTCTGGAATCGGTAACGACGGCAAGTTCTCGAAGGTTCCTGGTGGAGACAAACCAACGAAAAAGACTCAGCTCAGTTACCGCTGCGGTGAGTGTGGCAAGGCCCACCAGCGCGAAGGCTGGCGTGCCGGCCGACTAACATTCCAGGAATAACAATGCCAGGAAGCTTCCACCAAGTCGCCTGTCCGGACTGTGACAACGAACAAATCGTCTTCGGCAAGGCGTCGTCAGTCGTCACCTGTGCGGTCTGTGGGCACACGCTCGCGACCCCGACCGGTGGCGAGGCCGTCATCGAAGGCGATGTGGTCGACACTGTCGAGGCCCGATGAAATTCAGCGGCTGGCCCGAATCCGGCGAACTCGTCGTCGGCCGCGTCGACGAGATCGAGGATTTCGGCGTGTTCGTCGACTTGCTCGAATACGAGGACAAGCGCGGTCTCTGTCACATCAGCGAGGTCGCGTCCGGCTGGATCAAAAACGTCCGCGACCACGTCAACACTGACCAGCGCGTCGTTGCGAAGGTCCTCGATGTCGACCAGAGCGCCCAGCAAATCGATCTCTCGATCAAAGACGTTAGCGACCACCAGCGCAAGAACAAGATTCAGGAGTGGAAAAACGAGCAGAAGGCGGACAACTGGATGGAAATCGCCTTCGGCGAGGACATCTCTGACGACGATTACGCCACGATTGCGAACACGCTGCTCGCCAACTTCGACTCGCTGTACGACGGCTTCGAGCAGGCCGCAATTCACGGTTACGAAGCCCTCGAAGACGTCGACCTCGACGATGACCAACTCGACGCTATCGTCGAGACTGCTCGCGAGCAGGTTTCAGTCCCGTACGTCACCGTCAGCGGCTACGTCGACCTCACCTGTCCGACGGGTGACGGCGTCGACAGCGTCCAAGAGGCGTTGCAGGCCGCCGAGGGTAACGGTGAAAGTCCCGTGAGCGCCGACGACTCGAACGGGACGTCGGAAGACGGGTCTTCCGGTATCCCTGAAGAAGTCGAACTGAAGGTTACCTACGTCGGCGCGCCGGAGTACCGCATCGAGGTGCAGGCGCCCGATTACAAGACCGCCGAGGACCAACTCGAAGCTAGCGCGGACCGCGCTGCCAGCGC
>JAQCNR010000288.1 GCA_028274925.1 Halovenus sp. | reverse complement strand
TCGGAGCGGAATGACGAACTTGTCGGCGTCGACTCCCGGCGCGACCTGTCGAACTGTCCGCTCCCAGTCACGCTCGGATCCGGAGACGGTGCCGTCCGTGACCTGGAGCCTGTACACGCTCCCCTCGGCGACCGGACCCGGGAGCAGGTCACCGGACAGCACGACGCTCTGCCCGTCGTCCTCTCGGTGGCCAACCGGCGCCAGTTCGCCGAAAATGGTCTCGACGGCCTTGTGACTGTTCAGGGTCCGTTGGACAGTCTCGACGTTCAAGACGTACTCGCCGTCCGACACAGTGGCCGGAATGTCGGTCAGAGCCATATGATACCTCGGTGCCGGTCGGTCACGGGTTGCCGGTGAGACGGTCGTCCGACCGGGTGTTTTTCCCTGTCTTCCGAGAAGTGATGCGTATGTGCGGCCTCGACGGGCGGTACAACTGGCACGACGGCGTCGACCCGAGCGAGGCAGCGTTCCTCGCCCGGCCTAGCTCGCTCCACTACCTGCCGGACGGAGAGACCGCCGTCGCGTACATCGGGCTCTACGACAGAGATGCCCGGTCCATCGGCGACGTCGGCGTCTACGTCTCTGATCTCCCGCGGTCAGCAGACACTGTCTACCGCGTGACGGTGAGCGACGGGCGGATCGTCAACCTCGAGTGGGACTCCACGGTCGTCGAGGCCTGGAGAGCAGCACGACGGGGTGACGAAGAGTGAACTGCCCGGTGTACTGACTGCCGGTGTTTCCCGTCGGATCGATCCGGCCTCCAGGGTCGCGGCAAGCCGGGACATCTTTAAGATGGTCGCTACGAGCCGTCAGACGCCCGGACGCAGTCGGTGACTACCGTTTGTCTGTTGAGCGGACCCGTTCCACTAGGGCTCGCACCTCGTCGCTCGTCGCCCTCTCACCGGTGGCGTCGAGTCAGTCGGCCGTTTCTGTGACTGTCTCGAGTCGGTCGCCCGCTTCGACGATGGCATCGGGTGCCACTGCGGCGACCGCGTCCAGTAGCTCCAGCAGGGTGACTGTCTCGTCGGTTCGGGTGGCGTCCGCCGCGGCTTCGACCAGCATCGGGACCGCCCTGGCGAGTTCGTCTGGGCCGCCACTGATGAGGACCGGCAGCCGAGTCGCGTTCACGGCTTCGACCGTCGGTTCGGCGACTCCTGCCGGCCTGCGAACCGATACAGGAACGCCAAGTCCGCGGCGACGCCGTCGACGAGACGGCGCACCGCCAGCGTGAATCATTTATTCTTCACACGCGCGTAGAGCGTCGCATAGGCGTGGAACGCGATGGTTCCACGCTTCGCTTCTGAGTGATAGAGATCATCTGTTTTGTCCTCATCACCGTAGTAGGGCCGCAGGTGGAGGTCTGTGACGACCTCCACCTGCTCAGGAAGAATCTCTAGAGCGTCCTTTTACAGGAGTGCGTTCCCGACTTGTTCAACCGACGTTAGGTCGAACTTCTCGCGGAGGTGGTACAGAATCGTGTTCTGATGAGGAGAATCATCACTGGTCTCGCAGAGTTCAGATATCGAGGTCCCGTCGGCGCAAGCGCCGACGAGAACCTCGTAGATATCCTCAGCATCGATTTCGGCATTAGCGCCGAGACTGAGTGAAACTTCCTCGTCAAGCGTGTTGACGAGGAAGTTAAGAAGCTGGTCCTCGTGGATTTCACCGCCTGCTTGCTTGGTAGTAGACACATCTTCAGCAAGCAGACCTCTCAACTAACCGGCTTTGTGAAGTACTGAGGATAGATTACTATTACTGGCAGTGTTTACCAGGTCAATCACTCGCCGAATTCTGGCAGAACT
>JAQCNR010000287.1 GCA_028274925.1 Halovenus sp. | reverse complement strand
CCCACTCGCCGTAGGCCTCGATGATGGTTGGACTCGTCCCGTTGAATGCTGAACTCCGGACGAGTCGCATGAACTTGCGGTGGCGGAAATTCTCGTAGGCTGCGCTCGCGTCGGGCGGGCGGTCGAAGCTGACATTCTCACCCGTCCGGAGTTCGACTGACTTGCCGTCGGCAAACTGGGCCTCGGTGACGTACCAGCTGTAGACGTCAGAGGGGTCCGGCGCGTACAGCCCCCAGTCCTGCTGGTCGAGATGTGGGCTGTCGAGTTCGTCCGGGAGGTCACGGCCAGTCACGTCGCTGGCGGCGAAAAGCAACATCCAGACGAGTACAATATAGCCGGAGACGGTCAGGAGTGCGTGGGGATACGCCCGGAGCGTGTCGTAGCCACGGTCTTCGAGAGCCGCGAGAAGACGTTGCTCGACGGGTGGGCCAGCGAGTGGCCCCAGTGCGCTGCGGTCGGGGAGTCGTTTTTTCCAGCTATCGGGGACGACAGCGCCGAGTTGGTCCCAGACGGGCGCGGTGACGAACGGCATGATGGCACTCATCAGAATCATCGGGAACATACCGACCGCCATCGCGGAGAACATGCCAACGAACGCAGACAGGTAGGCGAGTGCAGCGAGGCCGCGAAGACGACCGGTGGCCAGGAGCAAAAACACCGTCGAACCAGCCAACAACACGATCCAGCCGTAGTTGAGTAGCGTCAACAGTGTCGGATAGTCGACGATGATAGTGCCGAGGCCGCGACGCATCGCGTCGTTTTGTAGCGCCAGTTCGAGCGCGTCGCCGGCGTACCACAGTTCGCCCTCGTGTTTGAGAATCGCGTTCGCCGTGAAGACGATTACTGGCTGGAGGAGGACGACAACAGTCCCGATAGAAGCGATTTCTGTTCGGGCACTGCCGCGGCGCAGGGCGTCGAGAGACCAGCGTTCACCCAGCGGGACGAGCACCGACAGAAAGAGCAGGACTCGAAAGAGCAAGTCACCGCCGTTGAGTACCGCCGGGTTTCGGGCCTGCAGCGAGTACAGCAACAGAAAGCTCAGTGCGGCCGCGAGTCGCGAGTGGTAACCAATCAGCATCGCGAACGCGACGAGGCCGGCAACCACGAACAGGAACGCGATGAACGTCAGTGAGCCTGAGAGTGCGTGCAGCGAGTAGCTATTGTAGTAGCTATACGTCGCCTCGAATGCCTCCAGCGGGTAGATGCCCTCGTTCGTATAAAACAGCGTGAGGTCGCCAGCACGGTCGAACAGGTCGATCAACACGACGAGTGCCAGCCCCATACGAAACGCGGCGAGCGACCTGCTGTCGACCGTCACTCGGCGACGAACCAGTCGCTTGGCCGTTTGGAGAGCCGGGCGGAGCTGCGCAGTCAGGCGGTCACGATCCATCGGAGTCGGATATTGGTCGTATACGCTAGCTGTTATAGCTTGGGTACGCGAAAACGAGGATTGAACCGGACACCTGCGTTCAGAACCATTTTCACTCCCCCGAGAGAGGTGTCAGTATGACTGCTGCAAAGGAGTTCACGCCAGCGGACCAACAGCGTGGGAGCCTCGTGGTGAGTGTGTTCGTCGGCGTTGCCGTCAGCCTGCTGTTCTCGTTCATTCCATTTTCGACGGTGCTCGGCGGTATCGCCGCCGGCTACCTCCGGGGTGGCGAGGAGAGCGACGGGGCCGTGGCGGGAGCGATCACCGGACTGGTCGCGTTCGCACCGTTCGTACTACTGTTGTACCTGATTCTCGCCTTCGTGGCCCTCGCTGGCGCGCCGTCGCTGTTCAACGCGGTTGCAATTCTGATCGTCGTGAGTGTCGGCGTCTACACCATCGGCGGGGGCGCAATTGGCGGCTACATCGGCACGCTCCTCTCCCGAGAGTTCACCTTCTAGTGGCGGCCGAGTTCGGTGTAGCGCTGCTCGAAATCGATCATCGGCCGCGGGTAGTCGATACCGAGTTCGACGCCGTACTCGGCCTGTTCGGCGTCGTCCAGCCTCCACGGTCGGTGGGCGTACTCAGGGGACAGGTCGGCCAGTTCGGGCAACCACGTCCGGACGTACTCGGCGGCGTCGTCGTAGCGCTCGGCCTGTGAGAGTACGTTGAAGTGGTTGTCCCGAGAGTCGTTGCCAACGCCGGCCTGATAGGCCCAGTTCCCCCAGTTCGAGGCCACGTCGTAGTCGACGAGTTGCTGCTCGAAGTACGCCGCTCCCCACCGCCAGTCGATTTCGAGCGCGTCGACGAGGAACGAGGCGACGTTCTGGCGTCCACGGTTCGACATGTACCCCGTCTGGTTGAGTTCGCGCATATTCGCGTCGACGAAGGGTAGTCCCGTCTCGCCGTCGGCCCACCGCCGGAACTGCTCGCGGTCCTGTGTCCACTCCTTGTCGACGCCGCGAATGCCGCCCGGTGTGAAGAAATCAGTGCCGTGTTTGACGAACTGGAACTGGAAATAATCGCGCCACGCGAGTTCAAACAGGAGCCAGTACGTGTCTTCATTCGAGACACGCTCGTCCTCGTAGCGGCGAACCTCGCTGTGAATCCACCGCGGCGAGAGACAGCCAGCGGCGAGATACGCCGAGAACTTCGAGGAGTAATCCGCGCCGAGGAGTCCGTTGCGCGTCTGTTTGTACTCACGGAGGTGGTCGCCACTCCAGAAGTACGACTCAAGGCGTTCTTTGCCCGCGGTTTCGCCGCCCTCGAAGGGGAGGACAGCGCGGTCATCAGGGTCGGTGGCACTGTCGGCGTCTGGGACATCCAGTTCTTCGAGCGTCGGAACTGTGCCCGAATCGAGGTCCGCGGTCGGGACAGATTCCGGCGCAGGGACTGGGTCGCGGACCGTCGCCGAGCCTTCGACCGACTTGCGCCACGGCGTGAACGTATCGTTCATCTGGTCGTACGGCGTCGGGAGGTCGTTGATGTGATAGAGCGTGTGCGTCCAGCGCCGTTCGAGGACAGTGTCCTCGGGCAAGGCCGTCCGGACGGCGTGTTCTCGTTCTACCTCCTCAGTCGCGGGTTTGGTCTGGACGAACACAGCGTCGGCGTCAACCTCGGCAGCTAGTTCTGGAACGACGGTGTCGACGCGGCCCTCGCGGAGTATCAGGTCGCCATCGCGCTCACGGAGTGAGTCTCGAAGGTCCTGCAGGCTCTCGCGGCGAAACCGTGCCCGGTGTGGGCCGAGTTTCGCGGGGCCGTATTCCGATTGCGCTCGCCGTCGCGGGTCAAACACGTAGAGAGGAACAACCGTGTCGGCGCGGTCAACCGCGTCGGCGAGCACCGGGTTGTCGCTGACACGAAGGTCGTCACGAAACCAGACAACAGCAGTATCCATACCACAGTTTTGACTACAGCGTCAAGAATCGACTGGTCGTCACTCCCGTGCGCTGCGACTGCCGCCGGACCGTCCGGGTGGGCTATCCTCGACAGGGTCGAGTGGGCTGTCCGTGCGGTTGGCTTCCTCGCGAACGACCAGCCGTGCGCCGTACTGCAGCGCCTCGGCACGCGACTCGAACAGGCCCGCGGCGACGAGCGTATCGAGTCGGTTGACGAGGGTACTCGGGAGCGATACGGAGACGGAGGTACTATCTCCAGCCATATTCCAACGATGCGGCGACGCCAGCAAGAGTGTTGTGCCGTTTCTGCTCCTGAATGGTCGAGAGAATCTGGTCTCGGTACTGCTGTGCGCTACTCTCGGCGGGACAGAACAGTCACGCGACGCCACTGTCGAGATTTTCCAGCAGTTTCCCGACAAACAGGCCGAGACGGGGCGAGATATCCTCGTCGCTGGCTTCGGCGGGTTGTGCAGACAGCGTCTCGACGAACTGCTCAGAGTGGGTCATTCCGTTGATCATGTCCGTCAC